>CAMIVJ010000026.1 GCA_946401765.1 uncultured bacterium
GGCGCGCGCGTGATCAACACGGCCGCCACGACGGGCGAGCTTCAGATCGAGGTCGATTCCGGCGAGACGTTCTCGCTTGACGGCATCACGGTCAAGGGCGACGTGAGAGTGGTCAAGAAGGGGGCTGGCACGCTTGTTCCCGTGACCCAGGAAAGTCGTTTCACAGGCGGACTCGTCGCGGACGAGGGAACGGTCAGGTGCGATCTCATCGGGCCCAAGTATGCGATCGGCAGCATGAACCTTCTCCAGAACTGGAACTTCGACGAGGGCGCTGTCGGCAACAACAGCGGAGACTGGTCGTATGCGAACGGCGGAAATGGTTTCTCGCTCCCCGGCTGGACAACCTCGAACTCCGGCAGGCTCGGCCTTGCCAAGGCGAACGGAACATGGGTGGCCAATGGACGCGGAATCGGGAAGTACGCCTTGTATATGCAGACGAACAAGAGCACGGTCGATGCTTCGCAAGACATCGTCATAAAGGTGCCGGGCACATACTATTATCGGTTCATCTATGCTGGTCGTCCCGGTAACTACACGGGCGCCACCACGGAGCTGCGCCTCATCCACGGCGGCACGTCGCAGACGCTGGCCTCGGTCACCACGACGGCCGATACGTACGCGACATGCGAGGGGACGGTCGAAATCGCGGAGGCCGGCGACTATACGCTGCAGTTCTTCCAGCCCTCGACGTCATCCGACAAGGCCAACACCATCGACGAGGTCGTGTTCGCCTGCCTCAACGCGAACGCAACGAGCGGCACCGTCAAGGTGAACGAAGGCGCGACGCTGGAGATGAACGGCAAGTACGACTTCTTCCAGAACATCTTCATCCTGAACGGCGGCACGCTCCAGAACGCCACCGGCACGGACGTCAGCAGCGGCACCGCGCAGATGAAGTACATGTTCGTGACGACGAACTCCACGCTCAACATCCAGAACAACTACGGCTTCGTCGGCAACGGCTACACGCGTTCCATCCTGGACCTCGGCGGCTACACGCTGACGGTGAACCTCAACGCCGGCGGCAAGCTCTTCTACCTCTACAACACCGAGGTGAGGAATGGCGTGCTTGACGTGATCGACGGCGGATGGCTCGAGACAGGAAACGCCGGCGTGACCGCCACGAACGCCACGATCAAGTGCAGGGCGGCGATGCGCGCCAACGGCGCAGTCGAGGTGCGCGACTACACGGCGTACAGGGAGACCTCCAAGCACAACGAGGGCACGGCGGCGTTCAAGGTGTACGGCACGTTCACGCCCGTGACGGACATCTTCTACGGCTGCCAGCTGCAGGACGGTTCCACCGTGGACCTCTCGGGCCGTGAGACCGCATGGCACACCACCACGGCCGCGGACAGCAGTGCAAAAGGCTCCACCACGGTGACGTTCGCCGACGACGCAACCATCACGGTGAACCTCGATGGCAGAAAAGACCTCTTCGACCTAGCGCGCTCGAAGAATCCGTTCGTGGCGGCGTGGAGCGCGGATCCGGCGAATCTTGAAGGACTCAAGTTCGTTACGGATGCCAAGTCGCGCAAGCTTGGCCTCAAGGTGGTGCCAGGCACCATGATGGTGCCAGATGGCGAGGGCCAGGTGGAGAAGAAAGGCCTCGTGCTCGTCTATTTCGGCGGTTCGGTGATCGTCATCCGCTAACGAGAATTCGAAGTTTGGCTAGAGGACAAAGGATGGGGCTGGATGATGCTTTGTGCACTTCAGCCCCATCCTCGTCTTTTGTCCTCGAAACCCCGAAACTACGGACCACAGGAACTTCGCGCCGAAAAAAACATCATACCATCTTGACTTGGCGCAGAATTTCAACTACAATATCTTCCGTCATGACATTCTATCGCATATCTGTTCGCCCGCTTGCGGGATTCGTTCTGTGCGTCTGCGCGATCTGCGCGGGCGTTCGGGCCGATGACGCTGCGGCATCCGCGCCGCTAGATCCTGCGGCGAAAGAGGAGCTCGCCTATGTGAAGGCGCTCGTTGAGGCGAACCTGCCAGACTTCGCAGGGCCGGTGATCGCCGCGGCCAAGGCGAAGTGGCCGGTCCTGGCGCCGAAGCTCAAGGTCTATGAGATCGACGGCGACCTGCGCATGGGCAGGTTCGAGAAGGTCCAGAAGGTGCTTGACGCCTGCAAGAAGGGCAGCAGCGAATACTGGTCCATCCGCCTCGCGATGGGCGACGCGTACTATTCGCGCTCGCAGAACGCCGAATGCGCGAAGATCTACAAGGAGTTCTTCACGGCGGTGCCGAACCCCGGGCCCGACATCATGGAGTTCTACGTGGCGAGCGGCTTCAAGTGGGCGCAGATATGCGCCATCGGCAAGCAGTACGCCGAGGCGATCAAGATGTACGAGAGCCTCCTCGCGAAGATGCCGAAGGCGAGCAAGGACGTGGAAGAGGGCGAGGATGATCCGTTGGAGACGCGCTGGTGCATGGTGGCCCAGTCGTACGTTGAGCTTCTGCTGCGCCTCGCAGGCGAGATCGATAACGTCAAGGATCCAAAGCGCGCCGAGTACCTCAAGAAGGCCGACGGAGTGGTCAAGGAGCTCCTCTGGAAGCAGGACATGCTTATCATCTTCGGCAAGGCCATCTCCATGAGGGCGCACATCGAGATGCTGCGCGGCCGCCTCGGAAAGGCGCAGCAGATCGTGACGGAGTTCCTTCCCACGCTGCGCGACATCCACAAGAGCCTTCACGACGACGACCCCGACGGCTCGAAGGGCGCGCTGCGCCTGAGCCCGATGCCCGAATGCCGCTATCTTCTCGCGCGCATTCTCTGGCAGGAGGTCAAGCGCGAGGCCGGCAAGCCCAAGGCGAACGAGGACGCGATCAAGGACGCGCTCTTCGGCGACAAGGAGAAGACCGGCCGCCGCAATGGCCTCGGCGCGTACAACCACGCGATCAACGTGTACGTGAACTATCCCGAGAGCGCGTGGGCCGCGAACGCCGGCAACCTCACCGAGGAGATCGAGAAGTTCGTGAAGACGCGCTACAAGAAGGACATCCGCACGAACGTCACTGCTGGCCAGATGAAGAAGGTGCGCGAGATGCAGTTCAAGAACGCGCGCGACGTGTACAACAGCCACGACGTGAAGAAGACGGTGGAGGTTTACCTCGAGCTGCTCGCCCAGTTCCCGGAGTATCCGGAGTCCGTTGGCGCGCTCGACACCCTCGCCGAGAGCTACATAAGCCTCTGGGAGGACGAGAAGGACGCCGGCGCAAAGCTCGTCCACAGGCTCAACGCAGAGACCGTGGAGGGCTACATCGCCGAGCGCTTCGCCGAGAAGGGCGGCGCCGTCTCCCGTTCGGCCGGCGACGTGACCCTGCGCCTTGCCGCTCTTGAGCACGACGCCGGCGCGCTCGGCCGCTCCGCGCAGCTCTACGACCTCTACTTCAAGAACTACAAGGACCACTACAAGGCCGCCTCAACCGCTCTCTCCCTCGCCGGAGCCGCGTACAAGAAGGACGACTGGGCCGCCGCCGCACGCTACTACGAGATGGTGGCCACCATCTACACCAACTCATCCTACTACGCGAGCGCCCTGCAGCTGCTTTCCATCTGCCATGGCAAGCTCGGCCACGCCGAGGAGCAGGAGACCTGGCTGCGTCGCTTCGCCGCGGCGGCCAGCAAGCCCACCGAGCGTACCACCGCCCGCCTCTCGCTCGCCCAGATGCAGCAGAAGCGCGGCTTCGCGGCGTTCGTCGCGGCCGATGCCGAGCCCGCCGCGGAAGGCACGAACGACGTGGCCGCCGCGGCGGCTGCGGCTGCCGACGCCGCGCGCCTTGCCGCGTACAAGGCGGTGGCGGGCGCCATACGCGATCTGCGCGCCACGGCGGCGGACATCACGGACGTTCTCGCCAACGACAAGACGCTCGGCGCCGAGGAGCGCAAGCAGCTCACTAAGGCCCGCGAGCAGTCGCAGTTCCTCGAAGGCGTCAGCTGGCAGCGCCTCTCCTGGCCTGCCGACAAGGTGCCCGTGTTCCGCAAGCAGGCCGTGAAGGCGTTCGAGAGCTATCTCGAGGTCAACCCCAAGGGCCAATACGCGGCGCAGGTGCTGGTGATGCTCGCCACGATCTACACGGCCGACAAGAACGTGGAAGGTTCGCAGAAGGTTCTCGCCCGTCTGCAGAAGGACTTCCCCGAATCCGACGAGGCCAAGAACTCCGTGCCACGCCTCGCATGGACGCTCATCGAGATGGGCATGAGGCAGGAGGGCGTGGAGCAGTACCGCCAGATGCTCGCCACGCAGGGCGGCAAGTACACAGCCGTGCAGTTCCTCCAGGCCGGCGACGCGCTTCTCGAGGCCCGCAGCTGGGACGTGGCGGCCGAGGCGTACAACAAGGCGCTCGCGCTCGCGAAGAACGAGAAGAAGGAGAACGTTCGCAGCTACGTCGACGTGCACGCCATGCTCGGCCTCGCAAAGGTCAGCTACGGGCAGAAGGCATGGGCGGAGGCTCACTCGAAGCTCGACGACTTCATCACCAAGTACTCCACTAACGCGAATGTGGTCGCCGCCTACGAGATGCTCACGGAAGTGGCCTCCGAGGAGGGCCGCCGCGAGCAGGACGCCACACGCCGCCAGCGCCTGTTCAACGACGCCGTCGGCGCAGTGAAGAAGCTGAAGGCCTTCAAGAAGACGTGGGCCGAGAAGGATCTCATTACCCTCCGCTCCATCGGAATCACGGTGCGCCAGATGGAGGCCGAGGAGCAGCTGGGCCTCGCCGAGGACGCCAAGGAGACATGCCGACGCGCGGTGACCACGCTCACCGTGTTCGTGCAGGCGCATGCGCCTTCGCCTGAGCATCCCGCGAAGGACATGACCCCTGCGCAGCTCGAGAACCTCGAGCGCTGCTACGGAATGCTGCTGCCTCTCATGGTCAAGCTCGGCAGCGAGCAGAGCGAGACCGTGCTCGAGTACGGCGCGGCCTACAACGAACTCTTCCCGGACGGCAAGCACAAGACCGCCGTGCAGAACGCAATGGCGGCCGCGGCGGCCGACAAAAAGTAATCTCGAATCAAGGAGCAAACCAACATGCGCACAGGAATCATATTCGCAGCGGCGGCCATGGCGGCCGTGGCGGCGCTCGGCGACGCGCCGGGCAGCGTTACCAACAAAAACGGCGACATCCAGAAGGGGATGGTGCGCTGGAGCGCGCGCGACAAGGCGTACGTGATTGCGCGCGAAGGCGTGGAGCTGCAGGTGAAGGCGTCCGAAGTCTCAGAGCTGAACATCGACAAGCCGGCCGGCTTCGACCAGGCCGTGGAGAAGGTGAACGGCAAGAAGGACGCCGCATCCGCCATCCCCGTGCTGGACAAGATCGTGAAGAGCTACAGGCGCCTGCAGTGGGATCTTGTGGCAGGCCGCTATCTCGCCCAGGCGTATCTTGCAACCGGCAAGCCCGACGCCGCCCTCCAGACGTGCCAGGACATCATCGCAACCGACTCCTCCGCCGCCTACAAGGGCGACCTCGCCCCTGCGTACTGGAGCTCGCTTCTCGCCCTCGGCAAGACCACCCAGCTCGAGACGGCCCTTGACCGCGCGTTCAAGACCGGCGACCGCTATTCGAGCGGTGCCGCCTTCATCGTGCGGGGCGACATGATCTTGAAGGACGGCAACGAGTCTCAAGACGCGGCGCGCAAGGCGCTCACCGACGGATATCTGCGCGTGGTGCTGCTCTACAAGGACGAGAAGATCGCCGCGAAGCTGCGTCCCGAAGCTCTCTACAAGGCCGCGCGCTGCTTCGACAAGCTTCAGCAGGCCGGGCGCCAGCAGGCCATGCTCGACGACCTCAAGCGCAACTATCCCCAGAGCCCCTGGGCCGCCGAATGAGGCCTTTGCATACATCTTAAAGAAGTCAGAAGTCAAACAACTTAAGAAAAGAGGAAAAAAGAATGAAGATCAAGACAATGAAGAAGTCCGCGATGGCAGCCATCGTGATGCTCGGTCTCGTTGTGGCGCCTGTCGCCGCTACGGTCGCTCTTGCCCAGGATCCCGCGCCGGCGGCAGCGAGCGGCGGCCTTGTCGACGCCAAGACGGGCAAGGCGGTTGACGGCACGCCCGACGAGACGAAGAAGGGCGGCGGGTTCTTCGACATCGTCTTCGGCTCCGGCGTGCTCGGCGCAATCCTCTGGCTCGCCCTCTTCCTCGACGGCGTGGCGGCGATCTACTTCACCGTGGACTGCTTCATTCTGGTGAAGCCAGAGAAGCTCATGCCCGCCTCTCTCGTCAACAACGTGCAGAGCGCCATGGCCGAGGGCGACGTGATGAAGGCCCTCAAGGTCTGCGAGAGCGAGCCGAGCGCCATGTCGAACATCCTCAGCACGGCCTTCCAGCACGTCGAGGACGGCTATGACGTGATCCAGGAGGCCGTGAATGGCGCGGCCGACCTCGAGACTGAGCGTCTGATGCAGCGCCTCACGTGGATTTCGGTGTGCTCGAACCTCGGCCCGTCGCTCGGCCTGCTCGGTACGGTGCAAGGCATGATCCTGACGTTCCAGGCCCTCTCTCAGGGCGGCGCTGGCGACGCCTCCGCGCTCGCAAGCTCGATCGGCCAGGCTCTGTGGACCACCGCCGGCGGCCTCTGCGTGTCGATTCCCTCGATCACCGTGTTCTACTCGCTTCGCAACAAGGCAAACCGTCTCATCATGCGCATGACCGCTCTCACCATGGAGCTTCTGAAGGGCCTCCGCCACGTGGAGGTGCTCGACGAATCGCAGGAGCCCACGGCCTGAGCGCGTCTGGAGGCGCGTCCCGAAAGGACCGTACACCATGGCCAGGAAATTTACAGAGAATCCGTCCCTTGACATGACGCCGATGATCGACGTCGTGTTCGAGCTGATCATCTTCTTCGTCGTGACGCTGAAGATGGCGGTGGAGAAGGACGAGACGATACAGCTCGAGGACGGCAGGCACGGCATAGAGCTCACCGCCGATGAGCTGCCGCCCTCGCATCTTGTGATCGACATCGCGAAGAACGGCCGCATCTCGATGTGCAACGTCACCATCACGCCTGACGTCGTGCGCCAGCGCATCAAGGACCGCAAGCGCAAGTGGGGCGACAAGTTCCCCATTCTCATCCGCGCCGACTACCGCGCCAAGCACAAGCACGTGAAGGCCGTGATGGACGCCTGCACGACCGAAGGAATGTGGAAGCTCTCGTTCGTGGCGGTCTATGACCGCAAGAGCGGCAAGCAGCTTACGCCGTAAGGCAAGGGGGTGGCGCACATGGCTAAAAAGCAATACGAGAACCCGCAGCTGGACATGACGCCGATGATCGACGTTGTGTTCGAGCTCATAATCTTCTTCGTGGTGACGATCAAGCAGGAGGATCTCTTCTCCAAGCTCAACGCCAACCGGCCCCAGCCCAACGACAAGCCGGTGGAGAAGGTCGTTGACGAGCAGATCGAGATTCAGGTGGGCGCCAACGGCCTTGTTTACAACGGCCGCGGCGTTTCGCTCAAGGAACTTGACCGCAACATCAAGCAGGCGGCCAGCATCTCGAAGAAGACGACCGTGCTTCTGCAGTGCGCGCTCGACTCGCCTCACAGGTACCTTGTGGACGCTCTCGACGTGTGCAACAAGTACGGCCTGCAGAATCTTTCGATTTTCAGCATGTAAACATCAACTTCCGGGGAGGATTGACGTATGGACATGACAAACGAAGAAGAGTTCAAGGAACAGCTCGAAGAGGAGATGGCCCGCTTCGAGGAGGACGGCTATTTCAAGCGCCTTGGCAAGATGTTCTCCGGCCTTGGACGCTCGCGCGACTCGCGCGAGTACAAGGAGGCCGTCATCGAGCTTCAGCGCCAGGCGGCTCCGCTCATGGCCATTCTTCTGCCGCTCATCTGCGTGGTGGTGCTGTTCGTGGTGACGGCCATGGACAACGGCGCGAAGAAGGAGATCAAGGTCGACATCGTAACGGCCGTGGACGAGCCGGAGGTCAAGGAGGAGCCGCCGCCAGAAGAGGTGGAGCCTCCGCCACCGCCGGACGTGGACGTGCAGGTGGATACGCCCACCGTGGGCAACCCCACCGAGGCGGCCGAAGTGGCGCCACCCACCTCCGAACCGCAGTCCGCCAAGGTCGCAGAAGTCGATGCCATGCTAAAGGTGAAGAGCCCGGTGGTCATGACCTCCGTGTTCGGCGCGGAGCGCAACACCGGCAGGCGCGGCACTTATCTCAAGGGCGGAAACTACGGCGATCCCAATACAGAGGCCGCCGTCATGAAGGCCCTGCGCTGGCTCAAGTGGAAGCAGAACTCCGACGGCTCATGGCCGGGCGTGAAGCCTGCGGCCACCGGGCTTGCGATCCTCACCTATCTCGCCCACGGCGAGACGCCCGCCTCTAAGGAGTTCGGCGACACCGTGCGCCGCGGCCTCGACTTCCTCACGAACGCCGTGCACGACAAGGGCGGCAAGACGATGGTGGACGGAACGGACGGCAACGAGTACTCCTTCCTCATAACGACCTACGCCCTCTGCGAGGCGTATGGCATGACTAAGAATCCCGACCTCCGCGAGCCCGCAGAGAAGTGCCTTACCCGCATCGTCAAGGGGCAGAACGCCACCGGCGGCTGGGACTACAAGATGGGACGCACCACGCGCGACGACATCTCGTTCGGCGGCTGGGCCATGCAGGCCCTCAAGGCCGGCAAGATGGCCGGCATCCATCCTTCGGGCCTCGACGAGTGCATCAAGAAGGCCATCAAGTGCCTCAAGACGCGCAACTACGACAAGAAGGCCGGCTTCGTGTACACCCCCGGTTCGCACGGCGGCGGTCTCGGCGGCGTGGGCTGCCTCTGCCTGCAGCTTCTCGGCCAGGCGAAGGACACCACCGTGGCAAACGCCCTCGACGTCATGCGCGACTGGCTGCCCACGTTCGAGAAGAAGCACATGAGCGGCGGCAGCTGCTCGCAGTACTACAGCTACTATGCCGCGCAGTGCAAGTATCAGGCGGGAATGGTGAAGGGCGCCACGCCGGCCAACTTCACGCTCTGGAAGAAGTGGAACGTCGCGATGAAGGACCTCTATCCGAAGAGCATCATCAACGACAAGAAGGCCGATGGCTCTCCCGTTACGATCAAGGACACCAAGGGCAAAGACCAGCCCGTGGGCCACTGGGAGAACACCGACGTCCATACCACCCGTCCCGTGATGGACACCTGCCTCACCGCCCTGCAGCTGATGGTGTACTACCGCTATCTGCCCACCACGTCGCTCAAGGCCACTGAGGTGGAGGAGGACGTGGAGGTCCTCTCCAAGGACAAGGGCAGCGAGGTGCAGGTGCGCATTGACATCTAGTGCCGTGATGCCGTTCAGCCTCTTTCTCGGTCTCAAATACCTCAAGCCGAAGCGCAGCGTCACCAGCGTGATCACCTGCGTTTCGGTTTTGGGCGTTCTTCTGGGCGTCGCCGCCGTCATCGTGGTGCGCGCCGTTATGACCGGATTCGGCGACCTTTGGGAGAAGAAGATACTCGACTTCAAGCCGCACGCGACGATATCATCACGCATCCCCGGCGAGGTGGTGACGGGCGAGGACGAGCTTGCGCGCAAGATCGCCGCCGTTCCGGGCGTAGAGGCCGTCACGCCCGAAATCGACACACGCGTGATGCTCGAATACCGCGGACGCGTCTCGGCGCCGATCATCATCGGCGTGGAGGCCGACCGCTTCAGCGCAGCCTACAAGGTTGGCGCTCCTGTGGCCGGCACTTTCGACCTTGACGGCGACTCCATCGTGCTGGGCGTGAGCCTTGCGGGCTCGCTCGGCGTGTGGGTGGGCGACGAGGTGACGGTGTACTCGCCTAAGACCCTCGCCGCGCGCGACGAGATATACCTGCCGCTCAAGTGGCGCGTCGTGGGCATATTCTCATGCGGCCAGCGCGACTACGACAGCGGCTTCTGCGTGTGCTCGCTCGCGAACGCCCGCGACCTGATGGGGCTTGAGAAGGGAGTGTACGCGATCCACGTGAAGACATCGCGTCCAACGCTCGAGAACGAGTTCGACGCGGTGTGCGATTCAATCCGCTCGCTTGCGCACCAGTGCAGGCTGGTGACGTGGCGCCAGGTGGACCGCGAGCTCTTCAGCGCCCTCGCGGTGGAGAAGAACATGACCGCTATACTTCTCATGCTGATCACGATAGTGGCGCTCTTCTGCGTGATGAACACGCTGCTCGTGCTTACGGTGCAGAAGACGCCCGAGGTGGGGCTCATGAAGGCGCTCGGCTTCCCGCGGCGCAAGATCATGGGCGTCTTCATGGTGCACGGCCTCGTGCAGGTGACGGTGGGCACCTTGCTGGGGCTCGCGGCGGCGTGGGCGGTGCTGCGGAACCTGCAGAACATCGTGGCGATGCTCAAGCACTTCGGCGTGGAGGTCTTCCCGCAGTCCGTGTACGGCCTAGCCCAGATACCTTACCGCCTGGTGGCTTCGGACGTTGTGTGGGTGGTGGCGATCGTGTACGTGTTCGGCCTTCTCGCCGCGCTCGTGCCCGCATTCCTGGCGGCTTCTAAACATCCAGTGGAGGCGTTGCAGAGCTGATGCTTCTTGAAGTCAGAGACGTGGCGAAGGAGTACCGCATCCCGGGCCAGCGCGCGATAAGGGTGCTGGACGGCGTGTCGCTTGACGTGGCCGAAGGCGAACATGTGGCCATAGTTGGGCGCAGCGGGGCGGGAAAGACGACGCTCCTGAACATAATTGGCGGGCTTGACTGCCCAACGGCCGGCGACGTCAAGATCGCCGGGGAGTCGCTGTTCGCGGGGAAGGGGGCCGCGCGCCGCCGCGAGCGCCTGCGCGCCGCGAAGATCGGATTCATCTTCCAGAGCTACCATCTGATGCCCGAGCTGGACGTGGTGGAGAACGTGATGCTGCCCGCGATGACCGGCGAGACGCGCATCCCTTCACCGCGCGAGCGCGCGAAGGCGCTGCTGGAGAAGGTGGGCCTGGCGGCGAGGCTCGGCCACCTTCCGGCGGAGCTCTCGGGCGGCGAGCAGCAGCGCGTGGCCCTCGCGCGCGCCCTGATGTGCCGCCCGCAGCTGATCCTTGCAGACGAGCCCACTGGCAACCTCGACGCCCTCACCGGCGCCGAGATTCTCAAGCTTCTCTTCGAGGTGAACGACGAGCCCATTGCGTGCGTGATGGGTACGCATTCCGCCGAGGCGGCGGCAAGGTGCGACCGCACGCTCGCGCTGGACAGCGGCCGACTTGCATGAAATTCAACTGAACGGAGGATTCCGAATGGAACGCGAGACAATGGAAACAGACATCGTGGTGACGGGATTTGGTCCGGCCGCCGCAGGTTTTCTCACAACCATCGGGCCTGAGCTCGCGAAGACGAAGGAGGACGGCACGCCCCTCTACGAGTCTAAGGCGATGCCGGGATGTCCGCTTCAGGTGATGTGCTACGAGCGCGCGGACGACCCTGGCTTCGGCGTTTCCGGAATCGTCACGAGAGGCGAGGCGATAAAGGCGTCGTTCCCAGGCGTCGACCTCGCGAAGGAGATTCCAAACGCCGTCGAGGTGAAGGAGGAGAAGCTCGCGTATCTCTTCGACGACCTCGGCTGCTCGAAGCGCACGGCCGGCACGAAGCTGATAGACCTCGCGTTCAAGATGGGCGGCGTGTTCATGAAGGGCGGCAAGTGGAACGCGCGCGAACTGCCGTTCACGCCGAAGTTCATGGAGAAGAAGCCCGGACTTGTTCTGCAGATGGGATCGTTCATGACGTGGGCCTCGCAGAAGGTGATGGAATCGGGCCTGATGATCATGCCGGGGATGCCCGTTGCCGCGCCGATCTTCGACGGCGACAAGGTGGCCGGCGTGCGCCTTGCGGACCAGGGCGTGGAGAAGGACGGCACGCCCGTGGAGGGCGCGTACATGCCCGGCATGGACGTGAAAGCCGCGCTCACGGTCGTCGCCGACGGGCCGGTCGGCGCAGTTGGACGCGCCCTCGACGCGAAGTTCGGCCTCCCCTCCGGCCACCACGCCTACGACTGGGGCCTCGGCATGAAGGCCGTTGTGCAGCTGCCTGAAGGCTGCGAGCTTGAGCCCGGCACCGTGCTGCACACGATGGGCTTCCCCGAGCCCGAGATATTCGGCTTCCTCTACGTGTATCCGAACCGCACCGCCGCGCTCGGCATATTCGTCTCGCCGTGGATGGATACTCCAGTTCGCACCACCTACCGATACCTCCAGCACTGGATGATGCATCCGTACATCTGGCGCCACCTGAAGGGCGGCAAGCTGCTCAGCTGGGGCGCGAAGTCCCTCGCGGAAAGCGGCGTGGAGGGCGAGCCTTTCCTCTGTGGCGACGGTTTCGCGAGAATCGGCGAAGGCTCGGGCACCACCGACTGCCTCGCGAACGCCGGTGTGGACGAGGCGTGGGCGAGCGGCGTGATGCTCGCAAAGGCCGTTCTGAAGCTTCTCCAGGAAGGCAAGGACTTCACGAAGGCGAACATCGAGGCCACGTATGTGGCCGACCGACGCGCCTCGGAGCTCGACAGGCGCCTTCGCCGCGCGAGCGGCGCGCGCAACGGCTTCAACAAGTCCTTCTTCTGGGGAATGGTTGGCGAGGGAATGCGCGGAATGCTTGGCCTGGCCCTGCCGTTCAAGAGCGTGCCGCCCGCCTCGCGCGTGCCGGACCTCGAGACCGCTCTGAAGGGCCGCCGAGTGGACCGCGCGAAGCTGAAGGAAGGCATCGAGGCAGCCGAAAAGGCGCGCAAGCCGCTGCACGACGCGGTGATGGACGCCTGCGGTTGGCCTGAGATCCCATACGACGGCGAGCTCCTGATGCAGCATCAGGACGCGCTTCTCGTCGGCGGCAAGGTGCAGGCCGCTCCTGGATTTGCCGACCACGTGGCGTTTGAGGATCCTGCGCTTTGCGCCTCCTGCGAGAAGCACACCTGCATCGAAGTGTGCAGCGCGCAGGCGCTGATGCCCGGCGACGAGCCTGGCACTCCGCCAAAGTTCGACCGCGAGAAGTGCGTGCACTGCGGCGGATGCATATGGAACTGCGCGCGCCTTGTGCCTGGCACGGACCACGGGAACATTGTGTTCAAGGCCGGATCTGGCGGACTCCACTCGAACGAGAACTGACGCCCGTGATCATACTCGGCATAGACACCTCGCTCAGGTCGAGCGGATACGGAGTTCTTTCCGTCGAAGGCTCGCGGATGCGCTGCCTTGAGGCGGGGCGCATCAAAAACGCGCCAAAGCTGCCGCTTTCGCAGTGCCTGCATGCCATCAACACGCGCGTCGCCGAGCTGATCGCCGCGTACGCGCCAGATGTTCTTTCGATCGAGGGTGTGATCTACGGCAAGAACGCCGGCACCATGCTCGTTCTAGGCGAGGCGCGCGGCGCGGTGATAACGGCTGCGGCCTCGGCGGGAGTGCCCGTTTACGAATACGAGCCGCGCCGCGTGAAGATGGCGGTATGCGGAAACGGACTCGCCGAGAAGATCCAGGTGCAGCGCATGGTGAAGACGCTGCTCGCGCTAGAGGAGCTGCCTCAGAACGACGCGGCGGACGCTCTTGCGCTCGCGATCACCCACGCGCATTCGAATTCGCTTCTCTCCAGCCGCGAGCCGCTTTAAGCGCACTGGGACTGTCCCCGGCGAGTTCCGAAGGCCGCCACGCTCGGCATGCGCTAGTGGAGCAGCCCTTTGGCGCGGAGGGCGTCTAGGGCGTCGGAAAGGCGTTCGCGCTTGCGGCGTGTCTCGGCGGACGGGTTCTCGAAGAGAGTGGGCTCGTCGTCGTCGGGAGAGTCCTGGAAGTTCGTCACGCCGAATCCGATTAGTCGCACCGCCTTGCGCCAGGTGCGGCCTTCGGGCCATTCGCGGTCGAAGAGGGCGAGTGCGGCGCGGCGGAAGGTGATGTCGTCGCGGGAGGGCTCTTCGAGTGGAGCCTGGCGGGTGATGGTGTTGAAGGATGCGTCGCGCAGCTTCAGGCGTGCGGTGCGGGCCCAGCGGTTTTCGCGGCGGAAACGGCGGCCTACGTCGGCGACGAGAGAGAGGAGGGTTTCGCGCACGGTGGCGCGGTCAGCGACGTCCTCGCCGAAGGTGTGTTCGCGAGAGACGGACTTCTCGCGGCCCTCTTCCCAGTAGACGCGGTCGTCAGAGATGCCGAAGGCCATGTCCACAAGGTCGTCAGAGACGAGCGCGTTGCCGCGTCCAAGCCGCTGCAGGTCGCCGCAGGTGACGATGCCGTACGGCTTGAGCGCCTCGACGGTCTTCTTCCCCGCGCCCCAGATTACGCCGAGGGGCTTTGGGGCGAGGAAGCGTGCGATGTCGTCTGGCTCGAACGGCATGAGCGTGAAGCCGTCGGGCTTGTGCTCCTCCGAGCCGATCTTGGCGAGCAGCCTGTTGGGCGCGATGCCCACTGAGCACGTGACGCCGCATACGTGGCGGATCTCGGCGCGCAGTGCCTCGCCGAGTGAGATTGCGCGTTCGCGGAGAGTGGCGCCCGGGAAGAGGTGAAGAGAACCTGCGATGTCGAGAAACGCCTCGTCCACCGAGACGCCCTCGACGTATGGAGTGTAGTGCGAGAACGTCTCGAACGCCTTGTCCGAGACCTTCTGGTAGGCGGACATGTGGGGCGGCGTGAAGATGGCGTGCGGGCAGAGCTGGTAGGCGGTGCGCGAGGGCATGGCGGAGCGCACGCCGTACTTGCGCGCCTCGTATGAGCATGTGGAGACGACGCCGCGCTCGTGCGGCCCTGCGCCGACGATGAGCGGCTTCCCGCGCCATTC
>CAMIVJ010000027.1 GCA_946401765.1 uncultured bacterium
ATGATCGGCACGATGATGCACGTGCCCTTCACGACCTGCAGAATCAGCATCGCCGCTATGATCCAGTTCATTCCCGTGGCGTTTACGCGCGCAAACCACGCCTCCGCGCCGGACGGCAGCAGATGCGCAAAATACCCATAGCCCGATATCAAAAGCAGCACGGCGCAATACAACAGGTGAAGCGGCACGAACCACCAGAGGAACCCGAATCGCCCGGCAGCCACCTCGCCCACGCACGCGCAGTTGAACGCCGCGAGAAGCGAAAGCGCCACCGTGAGCGCGGCAAGCTGCGGCACGTATCCCACATACGCATCGCCGTGCGGCAGAAGCGGCAGAAGCCACCGCCCGCACACGAGAAATCCCCCAGCGCAAACAAGCCCGAACGCCACCGAGGCAAACGACGTTCTCACGAGCATCGCATCGGAATTTCCCCCGCGCTGCGAAGCCTCCGCCGCGTACGGAAACACCACCGCAATAAGAGTGGCGCCCACGTACGACCCTATCTCCGCAAAGCGCGAGATCATGTAGTACGCCGCCGACGCCACTTCCGGCAGCCTCTGGCGTATCACGAGAGTCTCGACGAATATCGCCAGAGACGGAGTGAAGAACAGCGCCACAAGACATGTGTACTTCAGAAACGCGCGCGTGTTAGCGCGGTTCCAGAACGGCACGCTCGCCACCTTAGTCCCCAGCTCCCCCCGAAGCGCGAACACGCTAAATCCGATCTGCCACAGACACACCGAGGTCTGCGCCGCGAAATACCCCGAGATCGCCCTGAACGGCATCGCGACGAGCATCACCACGAGACGCAGCGGCGCGCCTAGCGCTGTCAGCAGCGACAGTTCTCGGAAGCGCTTGAGCGCCTGCAGCGCGTTAGTGTACACAGGCGCCACCGCACCCGCGAAGCCCGTTGCGAGAATGAGCACGCCCAACATGCCCTTCTCGACGCGCAGGCGCTCCAAAACAGGCCCCATCGCCACGCGCGACACCACAAGCCCCAGCAGCGCCACCACCGCCATCGCAAGGAACACGCCGCGCATCAGGGACTTCACCTGCCCCCTCTCGCCCGCCACCGCAAGCGTCCCCACGTATTTCATGAACGCCATTCCAAACACAGATAGCGGCAACGCAAGCGTGGCCGCGAACTGCCCAAGCGGCAGCACCGCGCCAAGTTCCTTCTGCGGAACGTAGCGCGGCACCAGCCACAGCGCGATGAAGGCGTTCACAACGTCCCCCAGGCGCATGGCGCAGAAGAGCAGCAGCGCGTGCCACCAAAAGTCGCCGAAACGGGAGCGTAGTGTGCCCAGCAGTTTCATTCGCTAGAGGCGCGTGTCGCAGAAGTCGAGGAAGAGCTTGACGTCGCGCACGCCGAGATCGTGCGGACCCTCATGGCAATGGTAGCCCACATGACCGCCCATGCCCTTGAGGCCTAGAGCCTCCCATGCCTTGGCGGCTCCCTCCGCCGCGGCCTTCTCGCCCGCGGGACCCGCCCAGTGGTCGACCGAGCCGCTCGCCACGTACAGGTAGCGCGTGGGCGACGCGATGAGGCCCATCCATTCGTCCTGGTCGTGCGGAATCTCCTTGTCGCGGCCGCGCCACGCGTTGAAGTTTTGGCAGAACCAATACGGGAAGCCGCGCGTGATCTGGTGGATATGCTCGCTGCGGGGAAGGTCCATGCGGTTGAGCTTCGCGCCGCCGCATCCCGAGGCGTTGGAATATACTACCTTGAAGCGGGGATCGGTAACGCCCGCGCAGATTGCGGTCTTGCCGAGGCGGGAATGCCCCAGCACGGCCACGCGCTTCGCGTCCAGCATGGGCTGCGCCTCGATCCAGTCGAGAACGCGGCTGTGGCACCAGGCCCACGAGCGAATAGTGCCCCAGCTGGAGCTGGTGCGGTCCTTCTCGCCGCCGTACACCTCGAATAGGCCGTAGGCATACGGAGGCAGCGGCTTGCCTGCCTTCTTGAGCGCTTCGAGCTCGCGGCGGCGCGGCTGGTCAGGAGTCGCCTCATTGAGGTTGTAGTGCACGATCGCATAGCCGCGCGAGACGACGAAAGCGTCGATGTCGTCCTGCTGCTGCTTCTGCTTCTTGGATGATGCGTCGTCGCGCATCCCGTTGTTCCACGTGCGGAAATCGCCCATCACGAGAACGGGACAAGGCTTCTCCTTCGAGGCCGACGCAGGCAGCGCCACCGTGAGGTCCACCTTCATCTTCCCTCCGCCGAACACTATGCTGTTGCCGGCAAACGTCATGTCCTTCGGCCTTCCGATCGGCGCATGGCCGTACACGTTGTCGAGGAACCACTTCAGCAGCTCTTCCTTGCTCGGCTTCGCAGGCTCGGCCGAGCGTGCGCCGCACGCCGCAATCGCCGCAAGCGAAGCTATAAATGAACGTCTTTGTATTCTCATGGAATCTCCTTTAGATGGATTTCGAAGTTTCGGGGTTTCGAAGTTTCGGGGTTCATTTCTGAAGCAGCTTTGACTTCTCTAGGTCGGTGAGATCCCGCCACTGGCCGGGACGCATGTCGTCTGGGAGGCGCAGCGTGCCCACGGCAATGCGCGTGAGGGAGAGAACCACAAGATGCGCCGCGCTGCACATGTAGCGTATCTGGCGCTTGCGGCCCTCGCGGAGGCGGAAACGCAGCGTGGTCACGTTGTCGCGGCCCACGTGCACAACGTCAACTGGACATGGACGCGTCACATAGCCGTCTGGCATCTCCACCGGACCACGCAGCACACGCAGCTTCTCCTCGTTCCACTTTCCCGCCGCGCGCACTATGTACGTCTTCTCGTGTTCGTAGCGCGGGTGGGTGAGCGCGAGCGTGAGCGCGCCGTCGTTGCTCATCAATAGCAGACCTTCGCTATCCTTGTCGAGCCGGCCCACCGGAACAAGGCGCTCATTGACCTTGCCGCGCAGAAGATCCGCCACCGTCTCGCCGCCGAAGGGATCGCTGAGAGTCGAGAGAACGCCGGCTGGCTTGTACATGATGATCGTGCGCGTGCGCTCCTCGGCGGCGGCGAGCACACGTCCGTCAACGACAATCTTGACAGCTGCCGGATCGAACCGCATGCCCGGCTCCGTCACAACGGCACCGTCAACCGTCACGCGCCCGGCTTCGATCATCTCGGCCGCGTGCCGCCTGCTCGCCACGCCGCGGTGGCTCAGAATGTTCTGGAGTCTCTCTTCGGCCATGTCCGTTTCTCGTCCCTAAAAAAAAAGGCCCCGTCGACAAGGGGCGCTCAACACTCTCCCTGCGATTGGCGGAAGGGGGGAGATTCGAACTCCCGGTAGACTTGCGCCTACACAACCTTTCCAAGGTTGCACCATCGACCACTCGGACACCCTTCCAAGCAGAAAAAGTGCCCATATTATATCGTTTTCCGCGCCACAAAGCAACTGGAAAGTTTAGAGTTTCGATGTTTCGAAGTTACTCGGCAACGGTGACGATCCACCAGGGACCGACGGAACGGCCGAGCAGGGCACTGAAAAACCAAGCCGGCACGTCGGCAAACGTGGCGCCTGACGCGTCGCGCGCCTGTTCGCGCACATGCAGCGTCTTGCCGCCCTGCGTGGCGCGAAACGCCGACCATGCGCCATCGGCGCGCGCCTCTAGCGGACGAGGCTCTATCTTCCACCCCGTCGCCTCAAGGCAGTACGCCGCCCCATGCACCCGGTGCGTAAGGCGCGTCGTCCACCGCAGAATCACAATGCGCCTACCCGAGCGGAAACGTCCGATCTTTCCCGGGAAGCTCTTTGCAAAGCCCTTCTCGAACTCGCTCAACGGTTCCTCCGCTATCGCCTCTCCCTCAAACTGCACCGGCCATCCGGGAAAACCATGTGCTGCCTGCTCATCGGCTTCCCTCGGCGGCATGGGGAATGCGATGCACACGAGAGCGGCAACAGCAAAAGCCGCCATAGTCGCAAACCTCGAAACTTCTAAACCCCGAAACTTCGAAACTCCTCCGAAGAACGAGTTGGTTTGTGGGTGAATGGGCAAGTAGATGAGCGGGACGAGAAGCGCAAGCGCAAGGGCCACGCTACCAACTTCTCATCTCCGAGAAGTCAGCCGCCGCGTTCAGGAAATGCGCCGTAAGCCAAAACACGGTCCAATGCTCGGAATAGCCGCCGCGAAAGTGATAAACGTCCCGCATGTCTCCCATGTGCTTGTAGTTCGTCTGCAGAATCTGCTCTCCAAGTGAACCAGCTTCGTCCGTCAGCTGAAAGCAGCTGCGGTACATGACCTCCGCAAGCTTCTTGAGCCTTTCGTCTCCTAGGTAGCCGCCCATCCACCAGATTTCAGGTGTCGCAAGAACGCCGAATGCGTCAAGACACTGGTTCTGAACGGATACCACGGTCCAGCCCGTCGATTTGAAGGCATGGTCGCTCAAGCGGCCTGGCGGACAGCTCACATCCCACACCACCGTGTAGGAAAGCATCATGTTCATCGCGTGGCGCGCGAGGCGGGCCCATCTGCGCTCGGCCTCCGCATTCTTCTTCTTAAGCGCATTCCGAAGTAGCGCAACGTAGCCCTGGAACGCTGCCATCGCGCCTTCCTTGTCCTCGCAACTCGCATCGAGGGTTCCACCCCAATATACGGCGTCGTATCCAAAGTACCTGCGCTCGAACATGGCGGCGATCTTCTCTGCAGCCGCAAGATACTCACCCTTACCGAAGATGCCGGAGGCGACGACGAGCGGCGCCACAAGAAATCCCGCAGCAGTGGACTTCGGCTCCTTCCAGTCTTCTTTCAGAACCGCCGCCGACATTGCATCGCAGGCCTTCTCGGCGAATGTCTTCCACTTGGCTGGATTGAGCCGACCATCGGACTTCTCCGCAAAACGTATCGCCTTGACGATCGAGTAGAGGGACTGTCCGCACGACACAGGATCACCGCCCGACTTTCTGCCGTATCCCATGGCATAGTTGACATTGAACATGCCGTCGCTCGGACGTATCGTGCCGATGAACGCATCGCTGATGAAGTCGAGCGACTTCTGCGCCTTCGTCCAGTCGTCGGCATTGAGGTTCAGGACGGGCAGCGCGTAGCCGCACGTCGCCCCGCAGCCGCACCAGCCAAGGACGATCTCCCTACGACGGGTAGCCGGATCGAACATGTCAAACCCGCACGACTTCGCATCTTCGATCCACCGCGTCATCGCGTAGTCGCGCTTCAGGCGGAAGATGCGCTCGAACGATTCATGGCGGTCTGCGTAATACGGCTTGAACAAGTCGAACGAGACCATCATCGCCTGTTCGAAGCCAAAAGCGTCCTTCGTCGCCCGGCCCGTCTGAATCCAGAACGTCTTCTCGACGATCTGGCCGGGGCGAAGCGTGATGTATGCGTCCTCGTATGTCATGGCCGAACCCGCCTGCGCCTTTGCCGTCGAACGGCGACGGTTGTAGCCGATCGGGCCGGAAAGCGCCACGATGTCAGTTCCCCCTTCTGCAACTTCCACGCCGAGGCTCCACCAGAGGTCATCGCGCACGGTACCACGCACGGGCGACGGCAGTACATGGACAGCAGTGAAGTCGCCGTTCCGTGCATTCTCCAACAGAGCGAACGGCATCGGAATGCGGTGTTCCTCGAAGATGGCGAATTCGCCTTTCTCACCGGCGAACACGGGCACACGCCCATCCTTGCGCCCCGCGTTTGACGGATTGCCGTAGAGAAGGACGCCGGGGATGAACGGTTTGAGCGTGGGGGATTCGCCTGGAATGTGCAGGCGTATGGAAAGCACAACCCTCTCCAAAGGCTCTCTGCCGTTCCATGTCCAGCGGCGGACGATCCTCACGAGATTGTCCGCAACCTGCCGTCGCGTGTCTTCTATCTTCAAGTCAGGTATGCTGGTCTTCCACACCGCCACCCAGCCGTCCGTCCAGCCGAGTCCCGTTTCCGCAGGAACCAACAGCCCCTCCCCGGAGGCGAACAGACCAACCGGAAGCGCCGCAATGCATAGAATCATGGCCGCGCCAATTATGGCGGACGTTCTCCTGCAGAGTCTTCCCAAACACTGTTTTTCTTGCATGGCTATTTCTCTCATGGCTTTACCGCACAAAAATCATCATTCCCTCTCTTGAAAGGACCAGTCGCTGCCCATCTGACACCAAATGCCACCCCTTCAAGCCTTCCACGCGCTTGGGCGTTCCGGTGATTGAACCAACCTCCGCGAGCTTATAAGCACCCATGAGCTTCCCAGGATCACGCACGCTGAGCTCTAGATTCGAAACGTCTAGCGTACCTACGCCCTCAATCTTGTCGCACACGGCTCCAGATTCTACGTCGAGCAGCCAATTCTTGACCACAAGCGAGCCATTCACCGTCAATGTGCCGATTTCGCCTCCAGCGACGTCAAGCGTCTCAACCGTGATCGTACCTTCGCCCACGAGCATACCGGTGCCACACACGGTCTCGGCCGTCAAGCTGTTCGAGCCCACCGAGAACGTCGCGCCTGCGGACACCTCGATCGTCGAATATTTCCTTTCAGCCGGCACCAGCGGCAGCAGGTCTGGGCCAAGCTTCGCACTACGTTCAAGCTGTGCGGCTGGCAAAACACCCTTCCAGATGCGCACCTCTTCGTAGGTGGCGGAAGCATCACCATCCAAAGTATTATGCGAGCGGCCTAGCAACATTTCACCCGAAGCGAAGTCTGATGGCGTCCAGGCAGCGGTCGTGGTAGCAGACCCGTCGGCGAGCAGCGTCCAAGTGTCCAGATCTCGCAAGATCCATCTGACTAGCGACTTGCCATCAGCCTGAGGAGTGGCCATCATGACGATGTGTAGCCGTCTCTCCTTCAACTGACCTGTGGTGACGGTCTTGTTAAGAATAGTGCTGCCCCTTCTTACAAGATAAGGCACTATCTTAGTGGTGTCATACGCCGCGCACCACGTGACCGTGAACTGATTGTCTGTACCTGTGCCAATGCTGAACACTCGGGAATAATTTTGTCCCTCATGCACCGTGCCCCATACCTCGATGGTGATCGCGCTGCCGTCGGTGGGCAGCAGTCCAGTGCCGAGATTGACGCAGCTCGTGCCATAGGCGCCGCCCGTCAAATCGATAGAGCTGGGATTCATCTCATCGTTCCAGGCTGCTGCTCCAACAAGCGTGCCCAAGGTGCCACCCACGGAGTCGCGCACATCGCCATTGAAGCTCCAACGGTGCAGCAACGCATCTTCGCCGAGATAATCGGCGAACTCCGGCAGCGCGTCGTCGCTGATCTGCATCACACCCAGCTGAACCTTCACTGGCGCAATCGACGCGGCGGGCGCGTTCAATGTGCCAGTGCCGGTTTTGATTATGGGTCCATTGGCCGCGATCGTCATGAAAGGTTCACCTACGGAGACCACATTGTCGCCAGTGTCGATGGTCATGCCCTTGGGACCTACCCCGATGACAGGCACAGTCAAGAAGTCGGAAAGCGTCTTGCCAGAGCCATTTGCGGCTATGGTTCCACCATCCACAAACAGCCTGGAACTCTTCGAGGTCTTGTTTATGCCCACACGCGGAGCGATTATCTTGCCACCATCGAAGACATTTACCTCGCCGATGGCGTTTGCGGCATGGCCGATCAGGAACGGCCCCGCCACTTCCACCAGGCCTTCGCCGGAAATGTTCATGATGCCAATTCCCTCTTCGCCCACGATCAAGCCGGAGCTTGCGCTAGTCTGGCGCAGCAGACCGCCTGTGATGTTGCAAACGCCCAACGAACCAGAATATCTTCCAACAGAAGGCCAATCCCCTACAGAGATGATTCCGCCAGACTGATTGAGCTCGCCTTTGCCGTAGAGACCGATCTGCATGTTGCCCTTGTCGTCCAGTTCAACGTTGCCGCTTACGTTTAACACGCCATACGCCCCTGCTTTGTTGCCGACATTGACAGCGAAGGTCTTGCGGGGAATCGTCATCTTGCCGCCAGTGAAATTGAATACGCCGCCAGTCCCTTCGTAGCCAACGTACAAAGAATCGCCGACTGTCACATTGCCGCCGGACTGGTCGATCGTGCCCGCCCGCGTTGCCACAACGCTGCCGCTCATTGTAATGGCGCCGGACTCAATGGACACTCTGGCGCTGTCTGAATCCGTCGCACCAGAGCGGAGTTCCTTCAACGTCGAGGACTCCGTTCCGTTGCCGCTGTAAACTAGAGTTCCATTTTGGACGGTGACGACCTGCGCGTTCTGGCCTTGGCGCAACTGCAACGTGCCTGCGCCGGTCTTGTCGAAGTTTCCCGCGGAGGAGAGCTTCTTCGCGAAAACCACATCACTGCCGCCTTCCGTGGATCGAACTTCGACATTGCCTACGCCCGCAAACGACACCTCGTTCGACACCGTCAGGCGATGGTCCGCGCCAATGTCGTTCAGCAGCAGCGCCGAGGGCAGATCGCCGCCAAGGGCGATGGTACGAGCCTCATCGTCTCCCGCCACGATGCATAGATCATTGGAAATCGCCGAGATGCCAATTGGGTATTCGGCATTAAAGACCAGATTGCCTGTTCCGTCGAAACTGTCGGTGAATCTCGTACCGAAAGGCGCATACGATCCGCCAATGAACAAGACGCTGACGTCTCCGGGAATCACATCCGCCGCACTGGCCCAAAGAGTGCCGCTGACCAGCCGGAAAGCGGATATTTCATCGAGCGAAATGGGGGACTGGTATTCATGTACCTGACCATCGTCGATCACCACGATCTCGCCGATGGTCTTCACCTCAAGATCGACCTTGTCATTTGCAATCACCAACTGACGCGTCTGGCCCATGACCTCGGAAGAGCCTTCTGCAAGCTCGATTGTCGCGCCGTCTGACAATTCTATGCCCGTAGCGCCCGTTGCGTCGATCAACGTATATGTGCCGTTGTCAATGGTCAACGGCAACTCTATCTTCAGACAACCGGCAACGGAGAGTCCAGCCTTCAACACGATTGGCGGCGGCAATGATACGCCATCGGCATGAATGGACAATGTCTGCGTTACGCCCGTCAGCACCTGGCGGTCCTCTTCAATGAGATTGTCCCTGCCGTCGTAGATGAAATCTCCAGAACGCGTACACTGCAGATACGGGCCGTCAATCAGGCTCCACCCTTCCGGCATGCTCGAATTCACCTCGGAGATTGACTTCCCGAAGAAACGCACGGCGTCAAGCGCGGCGTTGATCTTTACTTCATCGTCCGTTAGTTTGCAGCTGTAGAAGCGGGCGGCGTGGAAAGTGCCGCGAAACGTGAAGTCGCGGTTGGTGACACGGTCTCCGCCGATTGCGAAACCTGTTGTTGTGGACGACATCTTGTCCTGTGCGGTGCTTTCGGAGTCGAATGCACCGTCTCTGTAGAAAACATGGCTGTTCAGCGTTGACGTGAAGGCGATTGTAAACTGGTCGCCAAAATTGACGCCGAACGAAGAACGCACATACGGGTTGTTCTCGAAATAGGCGCCAGCGTTTCTTGTGCCGTTCTGCTCAACCTGTTCAATTACCAGTCCTTTGAAGTTGGTATTCAGATTCCCCAGATAGACATAGCAGATATTGCCTGATGGGTACTCAGTCGGCGAGACGGCGAAATCTACGGAGAAGGTTTTAGAGTTGACGGCGGCATTGACAGGAGAATTGTCCGGCAACACAAATGGTGCAACGCCGTTAACCTTCGTCTCGTTGAGATAAGTCCATCCCTTGTCGAACCATGCCAGATTCGCATTCGCGTTCTTGGCGGCATGGAGGCCATTGCCACTCAAGTCGGACCAGACCGAAGCAGTATTGTCGTGCAGACCGAGCCCTGCATTGTCTATGCCGTCATACTGCGCCACCAGTCCGCGGCGAATATACACCGAAGCATCTGCGGCCGCCAGTTCCATGCCAGAAAGCGCCACAAGGGCTGCAACTGTGAGAATCTTGCATTTCTTGAAATCTTTCATCTTGCCAATCCTTTCTCATTTTGGCTACGTTCAGATTATATCACAATGCACAGTGCGAGTAAATTGCACAATATGCAATCTGTGTTGCACTCTTAGCAATCACTTCTGGCGTTTTGCCTTTTGCCAGGCAATCGGCGACATTCCATGAGCCGCCGTGAACGAACGGCAGAAATACTGCACCGAGGAGAACCCCGCTTTACGGGAAATATCGGCAACCGACATGTCACCTTCAAGCATGCGGCGGGCCTCGTCCATCCGCGCCTTGGCCAGCGCATCCTGCACCGACATGCCGAGTTTCCGGCGAAACACCGAGCCGACCGTCGTATGGGAGAGGCCTACATACGAGAAGACGTCCGCCGCCGAGATTCCCTTTGTGGCATTGCGGCCTATAAATATGAGCGCATCCGAAAGCCATGGAGGATCAATCGGATATATCTCTGAAGACCCGCGTACGATCAGCTGCAACGGCTTGGTGAACGAACACGGCGGATTGCGCCGAGCCTCATCGCTGCAAAGCATCTTCAGAGCGATCCGAACCGCTTCACGACCCGTCTCGAATCCGTTCGGATCTATGCTGGAGATCGTCGGCATAGTGAAGCCGCAGAGTATGGCGTCGTTGTCCACGCCAAGTATGGCAACTTCGTTCGGCACGGAGATCTGCGCCTCACGGCAAAGCGTCAGCACCTGATGCGCGCGCAGATCATGTGAACAGAACACAGCGACGGGCTTTGGCAGGATGCGCAGCCAGTTCCTGATCGCCTTCGCCTCGCTTGCAAGGAGGGAGTACCGTTCACTCTTTATGATGTTCTCGTTGAAATAGTTGTCGTCGCGCTTGCGCGACGTAAACACATGACATGCATATCCGGCCCGTTCGACCGCTCGGACAAAAGTCGTTCGCCGCACATCGGAAAAATTGATGCCGTCATATCCACAGTAGGCGAACTCCCTAAATCCACGCGAGATGAAATGCTCGGCGGCAAGGTTCCCGGCTTCCACATTGTCAAAGTCCGCCACGCCGAAGCCAGGTCGCTTCTTCCCGTAGAACACATCAACGACCGGCCTATGCGTACGGCGCAGAACCAGCTCCATGCGGTCATCAAGCACGCGGACGATGAAGGCGTCATATCCCGACAGACTCCTCGCATCGTCAAGGTCACGCCATTCCAGCATACTGAGCGAAAGTTCTGGACACTCGCAGGCAAATGACGTCGCGCCTTCGCAGAGGCGCCGACCGTATGCCCTCTGGCGTTCCACCAACACCCCTATACGAAAACTCATACGCATATGGCAAACGAGACATCCGCGTCAACGAAATATCAACCTACGGTCAGCGCGCATATATTGTTGCAAGTCCGCCCCCCTTCGGCTAGACTACAACACTTCTCGGCGGCATTGTCGATAGTAGCGATGGCGGCCGCAGCAACAAACTCATGGGTAGTTTTCATGCCTATCATTATATCAAATTCCACGCCACTTCGCAAAACACCAAGAATGTAATTATCCCCAAATTGGATTCCGAGATACGTTGGTTCGAAGCTACTCGGCAACGGTGACGATCCACCAGGGACCGACGGAACGGCCGAGCAGGGCACTGAAAAACCAAGCCGGCACGTCGGCAAACGTGGCGCCTGACGCGTCGCGCGCCTGTTCGCGCACATGCAGCGTCTTGCCGCCCTGCGTGGCGCGAAACGCCGACCATGCGCCATCGGCGCGCGCCTCTAGCGGACGAGGCTCTATCTTCCACCCCGTCGCCTCAAGGCAGTACGCCGCCCCATGCACCCGGTGCGTAAGGCGCGTCGTCCACCGCAGAATCACAATGCGCCTACCCGCGCGGAAACGTCCGATCTTTCCCGGGAAGCTCTTTGCAAAGCCCTTCTCGAGCTCGCTCAACGGTTCCTCCGCAATTGCCTCTCCCTCAAACTGCACCGGCCATCCCGGGAAGCCCCGCGCCACCTGTTCATCGGCTTCCCTCGGCGGCATGGGGAATGCGATGCACACGAGAGCGGCAGCAGCAAAGACGGAAATGGAAATGAAACGTGGAATCAAGTTCACCCGGCATTGCGGCGCGCTCGGCGAGCGCGCCCTACCATTCGGCGCACTAGGGGAGCGCGCCCTACCATTCGGCGCACTAGGGGAGCGCTCCCTACCATTTCGAAATAAGAAACCAGAAACTCGAAACCAGAAACTTCGAAACCCACAACGCGGCATGTACACGACGGCAAGAAGCGCAAGCGCAAGCGCCACGCATCCAACCACTTCGTGCGCGAACGAACCAAGGGGGTGTCCATGCGCCGCGAACAGCGTGAGCACGGCCACTCTCGCCACGTTCGCCACGCACACCGCAACGACCGCGATCGCAGCCGCAAGCGCGGTGCGCCATAACCTGAAACGCCATATCTGCGCGATCACGAGAGCGGCCACGAGGCCAGCGCCGAGCATCTTCACGCCGGCGCAGGGAGCATCCACCCACACCGGCACGCCGCCCACCGCGATCTCCATTCCATTGCGCGCAACATCAAAGCCGGCAAGGCGCAGAAGCGTGGCGGCGGACACAGTGGAGATGAGGCGCAGCGGCGCGCCGAGGAACATGTCGGCGACGAGCAGGGACGGCATCCCGGCCACCGCCAGAGCGGCGAGCGGCGCAGGCAGCATACCCTGGTCGCGCGCGCCCGGCAGGAGAATCGGCAAGCCCCCCACAACGCCGAACGCGCCGCAGAGCGTTATCGGCAGAAGCGGACGCAGCGCCCAGAACAGCGCAAGGCCGCACGCCGCCGCGAAATACGCGCCTGCACTCGGCGTGGACGCCTTCCACCCGGCACGCCTCCATTCGTCAACGATCAGCACCACGAGCGCCATCCACGCGGCAATACCCGCGTCGAACGGCTCTGCAAAGCGTGCGCCCAGCCACCGCCAGAGCGGCCACAGCGCGCCTGCCCACGCAAGCGCCGCAAGCGCCCTCTCCACGCACGCGCGCACTTTACGCCCGCCGCACATTCCGCGCGCGGCGCACCGCAACGAACGCCACCGCAAGGGCGGCCAGCAGGAGGCAGCACACGGCGCCAGGTTCCGGCACGGAAGGCACCGACGATGATGTCGTGGTGGGTACGGACTCGGAGTCCGCAGGCTTGAGATTGTTCGCCTTGTACTGTTCGGCCGTCTCCAGCACCACCGCTCCCGTCACGGGCGTCACGATCTGCCACGGCAATGCGAACTTCTGCGCCTTCTCGAGGCTGACGGGATCACCCACCCTGTACGTGCGCAGCGTCTCCTCGGCGGCCCAGAGCCGTCCAAGATGCCGCCCCGCCTGCGCGGCGTCTGCCGGCACTTCGCCGCGCGCGACGTTCGCGCGGGTGATCTGCCATCCCTGCGCGCCCCAGCCGGAGAAGAGTCCTTCAAGCGTTCCGGCGGCGCCGTTGTTGATGGCTGCAGCGGAGCAGGAGGATATCGAGAGAGACGGCGCAAGCGCTCCAGTGATCTCGCATGTTCCGGAGGAAATCTGGCAGAGGAACACGCGCACGTTCGCGGCGGCGGCGATCTTCGCGGAAAGGACGTCTGCCGTCTGCGACACAACCGGCTGCGCTCCGTGGATCCACACGAGCGCGGACGACTCGCCAGAGCGGGCTAGGCTTTCGAACGCCTTCACGAGCGCGACGAGGTTGCAGCGTCCGCCCACACGGTCCTGGCCAACGAGCGCCTTCTCGAAGGCGGCCGCGCGGCCAGCGTCGCCCGCGGGCGAGGAGACGGCGGGCGCGGATGGAGCGACGTCGCCGACGAGCCACAGATCGACTGGTACGTCGGCGGGAAGCGCGGCGAGAGAACGTGCGGCGTCCTTCTTGAAGAAGTCGTCCATCGAGGCGGAGGCGTCAATCACCACGGCCACGCGCTTCGGCTTCCAAGCGGGGGCGAGGCTCGCGCGCTGCATGATGGCGCGTCCCACTACAGGCAGTGCGGAGAGCAGCTTGTCGTCGGCGCACACTGCAACGGGCGCAGGCGGCGCGGATAGAGCCTTCGTCTCGTCGGAAGGCATGCCAAGAAGATCGCCAGGGATGCTGAAGTTGTGCGCGGTGATGGCGGGCGCGGGGAGCAGAGCCGTCTTGCCGTCGACGGATGGCTTGAGTGGCACGGTGATTCCGAGGCGCAGTTTCATCTCGCCCTTCGGCGGCACGGGGAAGCACTGCACCTGCACCTGGTCGGGACCGCACACGTTCACGAGCACGGGGTCGCGGTTGCGGCTGACCACCTGCTCGTAGGCGCGGCGAACCTGGCCTCTTGTGCCGAACGCGGCCTCGCGCTCTTCGCCGTTTATCCAGAGCGTCAGGCGCGAGACAACGGCGCCGTGAGGCAGCGCCACGCGGGCGCGCGCCTCCTGGTTCCAGTTCCGCTCGTTGGAGAAGACGAGCGTCCACTCGGCATATCCCGCGCAGCCCGGCTCGTCAACGACGGTGGTGTAGCTGGAGCCCTTGAGCGACAGGCCTTCGAGCACGCCGCCCATCTTCTCGCCGCCGGCGAAGGCGTCCCAGCTTAGGAAGCGCCGTCTTCTGGCACCTCTTCTCCACCAGTCCTGAACATCTGTGTCCTGCCCGGTGACGCGGTAGAAGATGAGGCTCCGCTTTTCCATCGAGATCTGCTCGTAATCCCACGCGAAAAAAGCCAATGGCGCAAGCAGGTTGCCGCGCGAGTCGTAGTGATGCAGAAGGTCCCATACGGCGTCCTCATTCGCCAGCGTGCGCAGAATGCGAACGCCTTTTGCCGACTCCGCCGCGTCGTCTCTCGC
>CAMIVJ010000028.1 GCA_946401765.1 uncultured bacterium
GCTTCGTGTAGATGCTGCGGCACAGCTCCTCGAAGCCGTAGAGGTGCGTGTGGTTTCCGGCGCATGTGACGCCAACGTCCAGGCGGCCGCGGGCGATCTCGTTCGTGACTACGGCCATCGCCTCGGCCTCGCCGCGGTCCTTGGGGTAGTTGCCCCAGAACCAAGTGCCCTCGGCCACGTAGCGGAACGCCGCGGGATCGGAGTCGTCGGGATCAGCGGCGATGAGGCGGCGGGCCTCGTCGATGCGGCGCACCGTGCCGTGGCGCTGGATGTACTGCGAATTGTGGAGGCCGATGTCGGTGTGGGCCGACTTGACGGCGTAGAGAGTCCATTCGCGCACTGGCGGCAAGTTGGCAGGCAGCTGGTTCGTGGCAACTAGCTCGAACACCGTGTTCGTGCCCTCGGTGCGCGAGACGAGTCTGCGCCCGTCGTGCGTGAGCATCGAGTACGCCTTCACCGCTTCCGCGCGTGCTCCCAGGCACGCGGCGGCGGCTACCGCCAGCACGCAGACTCTCATTTCCTCCTGAACTCCATCAGATGCTCGGCGTACTTCGCGGCGCCGCCCTTCCTGTAGCCGGTCTCGCCGATCTTCTTGCCGTCGCCGTCGAGGATGAGAGCCGTAGGGAAGCCGTCAACTCGGTATTTCGTCACAAGGCCCTCGTTGGCGGCCTTCGCGTGTTCGGAGAGAAGCGACTTGTCATTGGGCGAGTCTATGAACACTAGAACGAAGTCTTTCTTCACGCCGTCGATGAACTCCTGCTTCGACAGCACCTCGCGTTCGAGCTTCATGCACCAGCCGCACCAGTCGCTCCCGGAGAAGCAGGCGTACACGAGCTTGCCCTCGGCCTTCGCCTTCGCAAGAGCCTTGTCGAGGTTGTCCGTGAAGCCGCACGGCGTGGACGACTTTGCCTTGGCCGCCTTCGCGGAATCTACGACGCCGAGCTTCGGATCAGGCGCAGGCGAGGGTTCTGGTTCAAGCACCTTCGCCCTCTTGCCGTCCTCCTCATTGTCCGCGAAAAGCACGTTCACTGGAACGTCGCAGATGAAGAACGAGTTGTTTCGCGGCGCGCCTTTGGCCGATTCGATTTCGCCGGATATTCTCACCGACTTCAGCTGCAGAGCCTGCTTGTACGGCTCTGCGCCGCCTGCGCCGAGAATGATTATCTTCGTGATCGAGCCCTTGCCGGACAAAAGTCCCGACCCGCTCGTGCCGAACGGATCCTCGTCCAGCTCGGACTCCTTGAAGTTCGGCCCAAGAAACAGCCTAGACTTGACGTCCACGGGGAAGTCGTACTTGAGATGGAACACCGCAAGCTTCCCGGGCGGCACGACTATTCGAGCATCGGGCGGAAGCATTTTCGGCTTCTCCGCGTCATCGTCGCTAGCCGACATCACCCCCACCTCGGCAAGCCTGACCTTGAAGTCGGCCGGGCCGTGCCCCTGCGCGCCAGCGAAGACTGCGCAGGCCGCAGACATTGAAAGCAAGGCGATCTTGAATCTCATCTACTCCTCCGTCACTTCTGGATCTCCTTGCGGAGAAGATCGGCCACTTCGGCGGGATTGCATTCATCGAGACGCCTGAGGATGCTGCACCAGCGGAACGCGCCAGACCCCGCCTCGTCGAACGGGCGGTGCAGGAACAGCTCGTCGAACGCCCTCTTGTTGGCGCGGTACGCGGCCTGCGCCTCGGCCAGGCCCTGCTCGAAGGCCTGCACGTATGTCTTCGCGAAGGCGGCAAAGTCGCCGACGAACTTCTCGCGGCGGCGCACCACGTTCGCGTAAGGGGCCACAAGCTCGTGGAACGGCTCGCGGTACTTCACGAACGAGCCGGCGTGGTCCGTCACCACGAGGCCGCGCGGCAGTCCGTCCGGGCCGCACTGCAGCACCTCGTAGTTCGTGTCGAAGAGGCTCTGGCCCGTCTCGGTGGCGGCACGACCGACCACAAGGTCGATCGCGGCCGCGTGGCCCATGAGCTTCGCGAAGGCAAGGGCGAAGGCGGGATTGTGGAAGCGCTCGGGCGGAATCTTGTCGGACGCGATGCCGGATATGTATGCCCTGACGAAGTAGTTGGCGCGCACGTGCGCTCCAGCGTACTGGTTCTGCCCGGAATACCTCTCGGCGAACTGCCCGAAGCATAGGTGGTGGGGCAGGTTCATGCCGAGCTGGCGGCATGCGAGGCGACGGTCGAGGATGTAGTCGGCGTAGTCATTGGCCTCGACCACGGAGCGGAGCATGTCCTTGCCCTCGTCAAGATGCTCGGCGACGCCCCACTTCTGGAAGCGCACGATGTACGCCCTCGGCTTGGCGTCCTTCTCCTTGCATTGGAGGATGTACACGTCGCCGCGGCGGGCGTTGGCCACCGGATGGCGGGCGAGCGAACGAGGGATGCGCCCGATGTTGACGTACTCGAGAGTGCCGACGAGGCGCACGAGGTTGAAGAGCATGGAGCGGACGCGATGGTCGCACAGCTCCAGAAGCGCAGGATCCTGCGTGCGCTTCGCCTCGTCCCACACGGAGTCGAAGATCAGCTCGCCGTTCTCCATGCGGCCGCCGGGCAGCCACTCGATCTGGCGGTAGAATTCGGGCGAGATTCCCTGGATGAGCTCCTGGTCGCCCACCTCGGTGGCGTTTGGAACGGCGGAAAGCGTGGCGTTCATCTCGGCGCGCCATTCGAAGTTGTCGGTACTCTCCTCGCGCAGCGCGGCCGGGATGGACATGCGCCATTTCGTGGCAACGGTCTCGACGGCGGCGCGCAGAGATGCGGCGTCCATCTCGCCAGGCTTCAGGGCGCGCATGGCCTTGGTCACCTCGGGATCGAGCGAGGGCGGGAACAGCGCCACCTCGGTCTGGCCGAGGCGGTTGAGCGAGCCAAGCGCCTGCACGATCTCCTCGATCTGCGCGCGGAACGCGTCGTCGTCCAGCGCCGAGACGGTCTCATAGCTGCCTACGGTGAGCCAGCGCGTGCCGGTGCGGACGTTGTAGTAGTAGACTGGCTCGTGGGATATCGCCACGTGCGCGCCGTTGATGGCCTTCACGATCTCCTCTGGACTCTGCGGCGTGCGGGACATGCGCCAGTTTTCGCCACGCGCGCGCAGCGCGTCGCGCACCTCGGCAGAGTGGGTGTTGAGAAAGCGAATGCAGCGCTTCGAGACGAGCGTCTGCAGCACTTCGTCCGCCTTGAACGCGAGGTCGAGGCGGTTGGGGCTTGGACGGATGTACACGCAGTCGTCGGAGAAGAGCAGGTCGGCGGAGTCGTTCCACTCGGCCATCGCCTCAGCCTCGGTGAGCTCCGGGCGGCCCTCCTCGGCGCGCATTCGGTTGAGCTCTCGCGTCCATGCGATGCGCTGCATGGCGTGCACTCCGCGCACCGTCACGAGACCGGGCGTGCGGAAGAACAATGTGCCGATCCTCGACTTCAGAGTTCCGTCGGGATTCTTTGCGAATATGGGATCACCTAGTATTTTCATAGCGGGAATATTATAGCATTTATTAGGGCCTAGTGCCTAGTGTCTGATGAATTACTAACCCAACCACTAGGGCAAGGGCGTCATCGCCCTTGTAAGGCCGAGGCGGCCACGCCGCTCCCATGGAGAGCGAAAAGACTGCAACCTTTTCCGGCTTGGTGTGTAAACAGAGCAGAATACACCTTTAAGAGGAGGTCCACAATGGCTATCGACATCAACAACGCGAACTACAAGCTGTTAACCGACTTCGCGGCTGCGGCGGCGAAGCAGACGACGCGCGCTGAACTTGGCACGCTTCTTACGGAGGACGGCGAGGCTCGGACCGTCAGGGCCTCCACCCACTGGGACTTTATCGGCAACGTGGGGAGGCTGTCGGCTACGAGAGCCGACAACAACGCGGTACGAGATCTCTTCAGCAAGACGATCGCCGACATGTTCGGCGGCGAGGACAGAATCCCTGCAAACGTGAAGGATGCGATGAAGCTTGAGGATTACGGACACGGCAAGCCGCTCACCGCCCGCCGAGCTTGTTTATCGCCTCTTCATCAGCGTTCCCCAGCCCGACCATTCGTAGAACCAGTTCGGAGGAAAGCCCCACGTCTCGAAGCCACCGCTGTTCCTGTTCTCGCGCAGGATGGCCGCACGGAGGTGTTTCATCTTCTCCGGGGGCAGGCGCTTCACATGGCGGTAGTGCGCGTAGGCGCACTCGCGCGGCGCACCGGGTCCGCCGAAGAACGGCCTCTTGCTTGGATTCGGCTTGAGCGACACCCAGCGCCCCGAGCGGTGTTTCGCGCGGTAGAACAGACCGTTGTCGTACGTCGCCTCGCGCTCGTCGTCCGTATAGCCGCTCGGCTGCCAGTCGCCCTCATTGTAGCGGAAGGACCATTCAAGCCCCAGAAGGATGCGGTTGTCGAGCGCGCCGTAGAGGTCGTCGCCCTGGATCCAGAACAGCTCTGCGATTGCGACAAGTTGTGAAAGCCCGACGACCGTGTGCGCCTGGTCGCGGCTTGATTCCTGGCATTGTCCGTTTTGGTAGATGTAGTATCTCAGCTGCTCGGCGTAGCCGTAGTTCGGGATGTCGTCGCGGCGGCCCCTCAGCTGGCGCGTGATCTGGAACTCGTCGCGCGTCTCGGGCCAGTCGGGGACGATGGGCGGTCCGGACGGAAAAGGTTCCTGGTCGGCGCGAAGCGGCAGTGCGTTGAGGTAGCGCCAGATGCGGTCGTAGCCTTTTTCGTCGTGGATGAACACGGCGATCGCCAACGCGCCGCGCAGAGCAAAAAGACCCTGGTTGCCGAATCGCGAAGGGTCTCCGTCCTTGAGAAGCGGATAGAACTTGTCGCGGAGCATCTTCGCGAAGCGTACCTTGTCCTCCTTCGCCCAGCCCTTGTAGAAGCGCAGCAGTTCCGCCGCCTCCACGAGCAGGTAGACTTTCCCGTAGTCCAGCGGACCCGACCCGCGTTCATCGAGTTCCTCGTAGTGCGAGCTGGCGTTGATGAATTCAGCCGCCTTCACTGCGTAGCGTTCGTCGTCAGTCAGGCGGTACATGAGCGCGAGATCGTGCGCGCGGCGTCCGGCGCTGCCGATGGTCCTGTTGCAGTCGATCGGCTTGAGGCGCGTTGGATACACCGGCACTTTCTGGTTTGGATTGGCGCTCCAGCACTTCTCCAGCGCCTTGAAACAACCGTACCACGGCTCGCGCCTCTCCGCAATCATCCTGCGGGCGCGTGCGATGTCCTCCGCGCTCTCGGCGATGCCGGGATGCACGAACCGCCGACCTGGCGGAGAGGCGTGGGCGAACAGGACGACGCCGGCAAGCAGAAGCGCGCCGCAAAGTTTTCTGCCGCAAATGGACATTCCCTTCGCCCTCATGCTCAACATTCCCGTCCTACTGCCCGATTCTCCAATACACCACCCAGCGTTCGCCGTTGATCCACGCGAGGGGTTTTAAAACAACGCCATTCTCGTTCTGGAACACGACAGGCGCATGCAGATACGCCAGTTTCCTTTCCGTGGCGTATTCCCGCCTGTCGAAATCTTCCTTGATCGGGACTACCTTCGCAAGATCGCCAAGCGAGATGTCCCTCAGGTGTTCCGGCACCGTGTAGTCATGTTCATAGTAGTTGAGCGAGCGAGTCGCGTCCCTTCTCATCCCCTCCGTGCCAAGGCAACCGCCGAGAAGCCAGGGACCGTAGAAGAGCGCAGCTTGTGACGGATCATCTGGAAGCGTTTCCATGCGGAACGTCCATTTCTCGCCAACGTCGATTTCGTCGCCCGGCTTCCAGGCACGGGCGGCAGCCAGCGGTACGATTTGCTTTCTCATAATTCTGTCTCTTTTCGTTCGTCCTGTCTTCTCAGACTTCGCGAGAAATTATATCATTTTTTCCCGTCCTGCCACAATTCCCAATTCGGGGATGTGACAAGGGCGCCATCGCCCTTGCAAGGCCGAGGCGGCCACGCCGCTCCCATGGAGAACGAAAAGACCAGGCGTTTCGAGAGCGGAAACAACCAGAACTACTAGAAAAGTTGAATGTCCTGGAGTAATGTCTCACGGTCGCCTCGGACACAGGCAACAACCGCGTGTTAGGCGTCGCCAGGAGCATCAAGAGTGCTTCCCTCGTCATTTTGGCTCGTTTGGTATCCACATTGGACTTCCACCGTGCTGCGATCGGTGAGGACGCACGGCGAGTCATAGACGGGCACGTCGACGAAGACGACGCCTGCGGGCACAACAATCTGGTTCTCCTTCGGAAACGCATAAACGCGCCCCGTCAGGAGGTCGATCCAGACCGGATCCTTGAACGGCTGCCCGTTGGGATATTTGAACACTGCAGGGCGGGTCTCAAACGAATCTCCGGGACGCGCATACTTCGGTTTCAGCGATTTGGTCTCGTCCGCATGTGTCCAGAACACGAGAACCCGCCGCCCGTCGGCCTTCTTGTACTCGTATGTGGAGAGGGTCGTGTCCCGCGTGCCGAAGCGTGAATTCTTCACGCGCTCCAACGTGTCGTCAAAGATGCTGACTACGTTCTGCACGGCGTAGTACGCGCGCTTGACGGCGATGACCTCCTTGTTCCAGTTGATGCGCAGAAGGCCCTTCAGGTTGATTTCCCGTCCCCTGTGGTTGAAGTCGCAGATCGTGAACACGCTCGACTCCACGTCGTGCCCGAGGTCGCCGAGCATCCGGCGCATGTCCCACTTCGCCTGCGAGTATTCGCTCCACGGGATGCCGCTGAGCGCGAACTTCGTGGCCATCTCGCTCGGGCAGCCGTTCTCGCCCTGGCGCAGCTTCGCCTTTGGATTGTATTTCGCGAGTATCTCCTTCTGCTTCTCAACGTTCTCGTACGACGATTCCGGCGCGGGCGCGTAGCCGTGGTAGATGAACCAGTCGAACATTTTCACGTCGGCGGCCATTTCCTTGAGGCACTTCTCGAAGTACTCTGGGCTGTTGTGCGCGAGAGAGAGCCCCGCGATGCGTGAATCGGGGATGATGCGCTTGATGATTCGTGCCGTGCGGACGTTGAACGCGACGATCTGTTCGGTTGTCTTGTTAGCGCCAATGTCCGGTTCGTTCCACATCGCCCAGTCGCGCACGCGCCCCTTGTAGTGCGTAGCCATCGCCTCGACCCAGCGATCCCATCCTGCCAACCCTTCTTCGGACGCAGGAAATCCCGCACCAAGGTCCCATCCGCCGCCGCCCTTGTAGATCGGATTGCCATAGCCAGTCTCCAAGAGGACGTTGATCCCCTGCGAGCAGGCGTAGTCGATGATCTTGTCGAGCCACGCGAAGTCGTACTTGCCCTTCTCCTTCTCGCACTTCGCCCAGCCTGCCTGAAGGCGGATCGTCTTGATGCCGAGCGGCGCGAGAAAAGCCTTGTACTCGTCGAAAATCGCGAAGTCGCGGTCGAGCGTCTCGCACCCAAGCGTCCAGTTGGAACCGCGTATCTCGCCCACACTGCGCGGACGCAGCGTTCCGATCCGCTCCATATCCACCCTCAGCGGCGTCTTCACCCTATCGGGCGAAACATCAAGTTTCACCTCGTATGCGCCGACCGCTGCGCACGCCGACACCGCTGCACCCACTAACATCCTTGCTGCTGCATTAATCATCGCCTGTTCCATTCTCGCGTGTAACCGCGTCTATTTCTCGCTGGGCACAAGTTCCAAAAGGTTGCGTCGGCAAGACAGTGCGGAGGCGATGAACGGGTAAATCACGTTGGCGCCTTCGCCGCGAGAGAGCTCCTCCAGGCGCACGCGGCGCTCGAGCAACGCATGGTCGCCTTCCACGGAAAGCGACGAGCCCCCCGTCCCGGCGAAAAGATGGTTGGCCTCAAGCATTCGCGTTGCAGACGCCTCGATTTCGTCGGGCGGCAATTCCCCGAGGTCGGCGGATACAACCACGAAGCCGTCGTCGCCTTCCGAGGATATCTCCACCGAAACCGGCTCTTCGCCGTCGTCGCCGAAAGACGCCTCGAACCCGGCCGTGCCGTTCTCGATTTCGAACGGCAGGCCGAGTTCCTTGCCAAGCGACTCCAAGACACCTTCGAACGTCATGAGTCTACACCCTTATGAATTCGCCAAGGCCAAGGCCGGAAAGGTTCTCGCCGTCGGCATCCGCAAGCGAAATGCCGGTTAGCTTTCCCCGCGCGACCGTAAGCGTGGTGGCGAAATCCTCCACCATCGCCACGAGCCGGTCCGGATCGAGGTCTTCAAGGGCGGCGTACTGCGAAAGCTCGAAGCGCTTGGTCTCCGGGTCCACCGAGAGCGTTGCGCCCCTAGTGTCCCGGAAGCCGCGGTTGGCCTTCAGCGCCTCCATGAGCACCGCGCTCGCGTCGGGCGGAACGTCGCAGACCGCCGCGTTTAGCAGCACCGTCTCGCGCGGCTCCTTGATGTCCATGATCACGATCTCGCCGATGTCGGAGGCGAGAATGCATACGCCCTCTTCATCCGGGGTGAAGCCCTCGATGCCGATTTCGGCGCCGGTTTCCTCGATCAATTCCTCGTACGTCATTACTTTGCTCCTTTCGCCGCTTTCTTGACTTCCTTCTCGACTGCGTGGAAGAATGAGACGTAATCGCCCTTCTTCTGCCCCGCTATCGCCTCGACGGCGCTGTCGGCCACATCGCGGAACATCACCTCGAGCTGCTTCGTGCCGGGGAAGCGGAAATGGATTTCGCCCAGCTTCGGGTTGTTGGTCGCCTCTGCCTTGAGCATCGCCTTCTGCTTGTCGATGCCGGCCTTGACGATTCCCTTGAGGTGGTTGACCATGTCAGTGACGGTGGTCTTGTGCTTTTTCATGAATTCGGGTGTCACGACTTTCACGTCGCTGATGTCCATGCCGCCGAAGTGGTCCTTGAGCGCGTCGCCGAGGTACTGGTCGATTGCATAGTCGCCGGACACGAACTCGAGATCGATCGTCCCGATCATTTCCGAGCGCGAATGCGCGAACTGGTGGTACTGGTCGAGCACGGCGCCGGTGTCGGCGATCTGCTTGTCCATCTCGTTCGTGATCAGCTCGCTCCAGCGGTGCATGTCCTCCAGCGACACTACCGTGTTGCTCAGAACGGCCTCTGCGCGCTTCATGGCGGCGACGAGGTGTTCCTGGAGGCCTGTGACGTTCAAGAACACGATGTCACGCAGCCCGTCATCGCCTTCCGGCGGGAGTTCGTACGCGGCGAGGTAGCTCTTCGACGCCATGATTTCCTTCGTGCGCTTGCTGACGAGGTCGGATTCCATTGCAGTGTACATCGCCTTGCGCCCGATCCTGTTGAGGTACGTGACGAAGCCCTTGATGTAGTTCGCCGAAAGCAGCGGCTCGCTTGCGCGCCCCTTCTCGGAGATCTCCTGCTGCAGGGCCACGACGCGCTTCTTGAAGTGCGCGACGGCTGCGTCCTTGAGGGTGCCCTGCTTGATGTCCTCGCTCGACACGTGTATGTCGGGCAGGTTGTACTTCTCGAGCCAGAGCTCGAAGAGCTTCACCGCGGGCTCCACCTGCGTTTCGTTGAACTCGCCCTCAAGCACGGACTTCTGCACTCCCAGCACCGTGTCGCGGACGAACCGGCGGAACGCCTCCTGCGCCTCCGTGGCGGCCTTGGGCTCCGCGCTCGTGGTGTTTGCGCCGTATGCGACCTCTGTCATCGCGGCCTTGCGCGCGTCGGCCACGATCTTCTGCGCGTCCGGGCTCTTGAGCGCCGTCGCGAGCGCCTCCTTCGTCGCGTTCTCCACGGCATCGGAGCCGGTCAGAAGCTCCTTCATGCCGATGTCGTTGAACACCATAAGAAGACCGATGTGCGTCGTGAGGTTCATGTCATTGAGCTTGTGGACCATGGCATTGACCTGAGTGTCGGCCCAGTTTTCGGCGAGCGGAACGGCGATGTCCTTGCGCGTGTAGTCGTCCAGATGGTTCAGGATCTGCGTCTCCATGTCCTGGCGGAGGACCGGCATGAGCTTCTCCTCGAGGTGGCGGATGTCGTCGTCCGTGGCGCCAGCCTCCTTGAGCTTGCCATGCATCTCCCTGATCTTCGCCTCAAAGGCCGGCATGCATTTCTCGTATGCGTCCGTCACCTTCTTGCTGTAGACCATGAATTCGGAGACCTCCATGTCGACCTTGTCTTCCAGCATCTTCTTGAGCATGCCGTCGAACGCCGTGGCGAAGCCCTTGACCTTCGGCGGCTCCTTGTCGCGGCTGATGGCATTCAGAACCTCGTTCATCTTGGCGGTGGCCACATCCTTGCCGCGGTGGGTCTCGGTACGAAGCGCGTCGTCGTACTTCTCGAGGATCGGGAGGGCGTCCTTGACGAACGCCTCGCGGAACTTCGCGTGCGACTCTACGTGCTTGTCGACGATCGCCTGGATTTCCTTGTTGATGCGCTCCATGAACTCCTTGCGTCCGCCGGTCGCGTACATGATCGCGAATTTCTCGGCATGGGCAAGCACTTCCTTCACAGCCTGGTTGACGATGTTGGCCAGTTCGTTGGCCGGCATGGCAGAGGCGTAGTTCTTCACCTTGGAATCGTCCGCAAGCACGCGCGTCTTCTCGCCGGCGGCGAGGTCGGCCGCGAGCGTGCTCTTCCCTTCGGGCCCCGTGGGATTGTAGATCCAGCTCAGAACGGCGAAAGTCCGTTCGTCGAGGACGCTCTCGAACACGTATGAGACGTTTTCCTTCGAGTAGAGCTTGTCGATCCCCGGAAGGTCGAAGAACGAAAGCACGATCTTCTCGACGTTCGCCGACTTCTTCGTGTACGTCTCGGGGTTCGCGAGGAAATTGCGCTTGATCTCGTCAGTCTTGCCCTTGTACGACAGCAGCACGCCGTCGGCGACGCTCTTGGCGAGCGTCTTCACGCCGTCCTTGCCGAATTCCTTCTTGTAGGTCTCCATGGTCTCCGGCTTGAGGGCTGCATTCAAGGCGTCCTCCATGTAGACGCGCAGGCGCTCGTCAAGCTTGGTGCAGAGGCCGTTGACGCCGTTCACGAGATCCTTCGCCGCAGAGACGAACGCGCTCTGCACGCTGTCGTTGAAGTTCGTGCCGATCTGGTGGTGACCGAGCTTCTTGCCCTCGATCTTCTTCTCAAGCACCTTCCAGTAGAGCTTGTTGAGCGCGACGGTCAGCTCGCCGTCGCCGAAATCCGCCGTCAGCTTCACGCCGGCCTGGGCCAGGCTATCACGGCAGGCATCGACGTGCGCCTTTACGTCGAGGAGCTTGCGGCGCTCCTCGCCGCCGTAGGCGTTGGCGAGGGCGATGGAGCTGATGCGCTGGCGCATTTCGGACGTGACGGCGTCCTTCTCCTCGCTGAAGAGCGTCTCAAGAATCTTCGCGCCGGCCTTTATGGCTTTATCGTCGCTCTCGCTCTTCGCGAGGGGCGTCTTCCCGTAGAAGCGCTCCACGGCGCGCGAGAGAGCCGAATCGATGCGCGTCTTGTAGTCGGCGTAGAGAGTGTTGTACTCATCGGCCGTGATGTTGCCCTTCTTGAGGAGGCGGTCGAGTTGCGTCCTGAATGACGTGAGCGCCTTGCCTACGAGCAGCTGCTCGCTATCGTGGAAGAACTTCTTGTACGCCTTTGCCGCGAGGCGCATCGCGTTCAGCGCGTCCGGGTACGAGGCCTCGTCGATGTGCAGGCGCATCGCGCCCTTGGAGGCGAGCGAGTTGCCGATCTTCTGGTTGAGGATGTTCGGCACCGTGCGCTTGAGGAGGTTGTCGACCATCGGCAGGCCGCCACGCTCCTCATTGGCGATGTCGATTGCGCCGTCTGACATCGCCTTGAGGAACTTCTGCACGTTCCCCCCGGCCTTGAGCTGGGGAATGTTCATCCCGGGAATCACGCCCGTTGCCCAGCGCTCACCGTAGTTGAGCTGTCCGGCGACGACGAGCTGGTTGATGTGCTCCTTCGCCTTCTGCTCGAAGTTCGCCTCATGCTGCGGAAGATCCGAGGCGCCCTTTGCGTAGTTGTCCAGGAGGAACTTAGTGGTGTAGTTCGCCAGGTTCGCCTCCTTGATGTACGTTTCCGTGAGCGCTACCACGCCCTGGGCGAGCGCCTTGCCGCCCTCGGCCTGCTTCAGGTTCACGTTGTACACGATGGCTTCCCTCGCCGCGCCGAACACCGCCAGCCTCTTCTGCGTGGCCTGCTGAAATGCGATGGTCGCCTTCACCGCATTCATCTTCCGATCGATCTCGTCCCTATCCTGCGGAACCTCTACCTTCTCGTCCAGCACCTTGTTCGCGCCCTCGATGAAGCGCTTGGCCGCATCGACGATCTTGTCGATGGAGAGGTCGCCTTCCAGCACCTCCTCGACGCTGGCGGGGTTGTTATTGTCGGCGAAGTCTCGAATGTTCTCCGCAGCCTGACGCACCATCACTGGCAGCACATTGGAAATGAACAGCTCGAGCGTGGAGCCGGCCGTCCCGAAGCCGAGGTCCACGGCCTCCACGCCTTCGTCCTTCAGAATGCCCTTCAGCGCGGCGCGGACCTTGCCCACGTCGGCCTCCGGGACTTCGCCGCCGAAGTTCGCCGCGTTTGCGGCGATGCCGCGCGCGACGTCCTTGCACGCCTTTTCCGCATCGACGCGAAGCTTCGCGGTGGCCACGAGGTTGTCGAGCTGCACGAGATAAGCGCGGAACTCGGTCTCCCCCATCTTCATGCGCTTCGTGGGATCGGGGTTGGCGGCGTTCGCCTCGTCGGTCTCGAAGTAGAGCTGCTTCGTGATGTCGATGCCCTTCATCGAGGGCTTGAGGTACTTCGCGATGAAGTCGTCCTTGCTTCCAATGAAGCCGCACCGAGCCATCGCGTCCTTGAAGAAGTTTTCAACGATCTTCATGCGCCCGAAGCCGTTGTTGAACTCGCTGTCGAACTTCTCGAAGATCGCCTTCAGCTCGCGGCGGCTCAGCGCCTTGCCAGCTTCTATCTGGCCATTCGCGTTCTTGGGACGGAGGATCATGTCCTTGATCTTCTCGCCGGCCTCGCCCATGAACCGGAGGTCGCTCTCGATTGCGGACAGGAACTTCGCGCGCACCGACTTGTTGTGCGCCGCGCTGACGTTGCTTCTCCAGGAGAGCGGCACGTCGATCTTGTTGTTGAACTTCTCGATCTTTAGCTTGCCGTCGGACGCCGTCGTAAAGCGCACGTAGCCCTTGTTGGTCCCAGACTCGTAGTTGACCATCTTGCGATAGTCATCTATCTTGTAGATGCTCTGGTTGGCATCAAGTTGCGCCGCTGTGATGTTCTTTGACATGGCTGTCTCCTTTTTTGTAAATCGTTTCGCCCTGTTTACACATGAGATCCTGCGAGGTTACACACCTCGTTCCGCAATTTTTGGAAAAAACTGGATGGCCCGCCTATGATTTTCTCCGAGCCCACTTTCAACACCCCGCGAAGTCTGCCGCACAAACGATTACGCACTATGCATTTTCTAGAATATCGCCATTCACAGTTCCCTAATCTCCGTTCCCCGCCGTTCCCTAATCTTTGGTCCCCAGCATTCCCTAATCTCTGTTCCCCACCCCGCACAGGATAATTGTGCCATCCGCACCAGTCGCCCAACTGGTCGCCCCTATGAGTACCGACGAGGATAGCACGCTTCACCTTATTTACGGTTGTTTTCATACTTCCTATTATACCAAAACATCTCATACCAAAACATCTCCCTCCCCGAAATATCAGAATAATTTCTTCTCGTTAGATACCGAGATACCTTTTGGGAGACTTGCCCCTTTGGTGACTGTCCCCAGATCAATACTTCTTGCCCCCTTTGGGGACTGTCCCCCCTACGGTCATCGGTCTTGAGTCTCGCGGGGACTGAGTCTCGCGGGGACTGTCCCCTCGGTGTCGACTCCAGACTCCCTGGGGACAGTCCCCACCTCCCAACGAAATCTCGCAGAGACTGTTCCATCATAGACTGGCCAGAGGTTTTGTCTCTCGGGTATAATTCTTAACAATCTTTTAACATTTGTCTTGCACAAAATATGCGATAATATATGGGTCTTCGGCGCGCACTGGGACGTGCCGCTTCGAAAAGGGAAATTGATCAAAAATGAAAGGAAAAGGCAATGGCAAGAAAGAACAGGATGTCAATACCAGACGCATTCTACCACGTGACCACGCGCATCGCGCACAGGGAGATGCTGCTCGCCGGCGAAGCGGTGAAGGACAGGATCATGGAGATCATCTACAGCACGGCGATCTTCTCCGGCGTGGAGGTCTACGCATGGTGCATAATGGACAACCACCTCCACATCCTCGTGCACGTGCCGAAGGTGCCCTGGGAGCTCTGGACAGAGGAGGGCCATGAGCCCGACGCGTACGCGTTCGGCATGCGGCCGCCCGAGTGCCGCGAGCCGATGTGGCCCAGCCCGTCCACGGGGACAGTCCCCCGGCCGCGTCCGGCCGTCGGCTTCACGCTCGAAGACGACGAGTTCGTGGAGAGGCTCGCCGGCATCTACGGCCGCGAGCGCGCCGAGAGGAGGGTTGACAGCTGGCACAGGCTCGAGGAGGCCGGCTGCGCGGAGAGGGCCATGGCCGACAGGGAGCGCCTCTGCAGGCGCATGTACAACATATCGCAGTTCATGAAGACGCTGAAGGAGCGCGTGACGCGCATCTTCAACTCCCCGCGGGGAAAGGCCGGGCACGAGGGCGCGCTGTGGCAGGGACGCTTCCACAGCGGAGTCGTGGAGCCGACGGCTGCGGTTCTGGCGGTCGTCGCCGCCTACAT
>CAMIVJ010000029.1 GCA_946401765.1 uncultured bacterium
AGCTCAACGGCATGACGGGCGTGTTCTGCCTCACGTTCACGCCCAACGAGCAGATGATCAATCTGCCCGGCTCCGTAATGGACGACGACCAGGCCGGCGGACTCGTGAAGTTCGAGATCAACCTCGGCTCGATCGGTAACCTCAATCCCACTCCGCTCGTCACCAAGACCGTTGTGCAGAACCAGCAGAACCAGGGCGGCAAGCAGGAGCAGTACACGGTGAACGTGACGCCGCTCGGGCTCGACGGCAAGCCGATGTTCCCCGTCGGCACGGTGCTTGACTCCGCGCAGTTCAACGCCGCAGCGGGCCAGGAGCTGAAGCCGTATGTCTGCGTGTGGGTGCGCATAGTGAACGGAGACGGCAAGACCGTGGACCTCGTGCCCGCCGTGGCGGACGACGACCAGACGCTCAACGGCATCAACAACACCGGCAATCCCATGCTTAGGGAATACAACTACTCCGCCGCGCAAAGCGCGCCGCTTCTCCGCTTCGAGGGCGACAAGTCGTTCCGCTACTCGGAGATGGTCGCAAGTGCCGCTGCGGGCGCCGGGATGGTCGAGTGGTCGCCTAAGTCCTTCAGCACGCTCGACCCGCGCTTCAACTGGGCGCCCGAGGACTGGTACGCGACCGACGAAGGCGCGGCCAACTCGTTCAGCGACTGGCTCAACAGGGTGAACACCTACCTCGGAAGCGGAGAGGCCAACAACCGCGGATGCGACAACGATATCTTCTGCGCCGTCTCCAACCAGGGCTTTCTCCAGTCTCTCGGAGAGGTCGCGTTCCTCCCCCGCCTCACCGACATCGACGGCGGCGGCGTGGCGCTGCTGGCCATGCTCGGCGGCGGCGGATACGACGGCGTGGTGCGCACTTCCGCCCAGCAGATCGCTAACATCCGCTGCGCATGGTGCTCGTATTCGATGGACCGCGAGGTGTACGACTACTTCAACTCATGCGGCATTGGCCGATCCCTCTCGCGCGAGTGCCTCGTGAACCCCTACACTCCCGACCGCGCCATCATGATGGCCGCCCTAGCCAACACCCCGTGCGACTACTGGGCCGCAGGCGTTGCGCTCGACAAGGAGGATAACAAGCTGAAGCAGACCCTTGGCGACGACTCGCTGCCCACCATCAACGACGCCGCGGCAGCCGTGCAGAAGTACGCCTTCAGCGAGCGCAACAACCAGGCGCACCTCACCTGCAAGGAGCTCACCCAGATCGCCGAGGTGCTGCAGGCGAACTTCCGCGACACTTCGAGGCTCTCAGCCGCCAAGACGAAGCTTCCCTCGCGCCAGATGGCCGACGCCTGGGAGGAGGTGTGGGACGACCTCAACTGGATGCCAAGCAGAGGAAATCCGAACTTCGAAAACTTCCTCGGTGTGCAGCTCGAGTCGCCTCTCTACGGCATCGACCGCAAGTTCCTCTACTCCTACTGGCGCGACTGCTTCGCGAACAGACAGCAGCTCTTCCTCATCTTCATGCGCGCCGAGTCCAGCGCGATCGGCGGCCCTGGCGAGGGCACGCCCGGCCAGAAGGGCGCGCGCGCGGTGGCGCTCGTGTGGCGCAATCCCGCAGCCACCACCGACACTTCCACTGGCGAGGACGGCCGCATAGGCGACGAGAATGCATCGCAGGATTCTGTGGTGACGCGCCGTCCGCACCAGACGCGCGTTCTCTTCTACCACCAGTTCGACTAAGGGGCAAAGATGGATCTTACAGAGAGTCAAAAGAACGCCGTGGCGCAGTGGTTCGCCGACGGCGCGTCGCTCGACGAGATTCAGAAGCGCATCAAGAGCGAATTCGGCGTTCACATGACGTATCTCGACCTGCGGCTGATGGTGGCCGAACTGCCGCAGCCAGACGAGGTCGCGCCGGAGGAGAAGCCTGCAGAGAATCCTGATGAGCCGGAGAGCTCTGCTGTCCCCGAGGCGGATGCTCCTGAAGCCCAGGATGCCCCAGAAGAACAGGCGCCATCAGACGATTCCGCTGAGAAGGCGAACGTCTCGGTGAACCTTGACGCCATTACTATTCCCGGCACGATGGCGAGCGGAGACGTGACTTTCACCGACGGCACGAAGGGGAAGTGGTATCTCGACGGATATGGTCGTCTGGGGCTTGACGCCGGCCCGGGGTATCGTCCGCCTCCTGCCGACGCAGCTCTCTTCCAGGCCCGCCTGATGGAGCTTCTCCGCAGCCGCGGCATCATCTAGCGATATCGCAACTCAACGAGAAACAGGACAGGATTCCACAATGAAACTCTCACTAGACTCCATCCACAGCGATGCCGCAGCATGGACTGCCGCAGGCGTGGCTCTTCCGAAGTTCGACATTGCGTCTATGCGCGCAGCCACCGCAGCGGGTCCGGAATGGGTCCACTTCGGCGCGGGCAACATCTTCCGCGGCTTCATCGGCTCCCTGAGCCAGCGCCTTCTCAACGAAGGACTTTCGAAGACTGGCATAATCGCCTGCGACACATTCGACTACGACATCATCGACCAGATCTACACCGCCTTCGACAACCTCACGCTCAACGTGACGCTCAATCCCGACGGCACCACGACGCGCGAAGTGCTCGCCGGCGTGGCGGAAGGCGTGAAGGCGAACTTCGCCGATCCCGCCTCCGTGGAGCATCTGAAGGCCATATTCCGCGCGCCATCGCTCAAGATACTTTCGTTCACGATCACCGAGAAGGGCTATGCGCTCAAAAAGCCGGACGGCACCTACCTGCCAGTCGTTGAGGCCGACATGAAGGAAGGCCCTTCGGCGGCCCGCCATGCGATGAGCATCGTGTGCGCGCTCCTCTTCGAGCGCTTCAACGCTGGCGCGCTGCCAATGGCCGTTGTGTCGATGGACAACTGCTCGCACAACGGCGAGAAGCTGATGGGCTCTGTTCTCGCCATAGCCGAAGCTTGGCAGAAGAACGGCTTTGTCTCCGCTGAATTCCTGGCCTATCTTCGCGACGAGACGAAGGTGGCCTTCCCATGGACGATGATCGACAAGATCACGCCCCGCCCACATGCGCGCGTGGAGGCCGCTCTCGCCGAAGCCGGAATTGAAGGCATGGCGCCAATCGTCACTTCGCGCGGCACGTTCATCGCCCCGTTCGTCAACGCCGAGAAGCCGCAGTATCTCGTGATCGAGGACAAGTTCCCGAACGGCCGTCCGCCCCTCGAGAAGGTGGGCGTCTACTTCTGCGACCGCGACACCGTGAACATGACGGAGAAGATGAAGGTGACCACCTGCCTCAATCCTCTCCACACCGCGATGAGCATGTATGGCTGCCTGCTCGGCTACACGCTCATCTGCGACGAGATGAAGGATGCCGACATCGTGCGGCTCGTCAAGCGCCTTGGCTACGTGGAAGGTCTGCCCGTGGTGGTGGATCCCAAGATACTCTCGCCGAAGGCGTTCATCGACGAAGTGGTGAACGAGCGTCTGCCGAACCCGTTCATGCCGGACGATCCGCGCCGCATCGCCACCGATACATCGCAGAAGGTGGGCATCCGCTTCGGCGAGACGGTGAAGAGCTACATCGCGCAGGGGCGCGACCTCAACGCGCTTGTGGCGATTCCTCTTGCAATCGCGGGCTGGCTGCGCTATCTGCTCGCGGTGAACGACGCAGGCGAGGAGATGGGTGTTTCCGCTGATCCGCTCAAGGACGATCTTCAGGCGAAGCTCAACGGCATCGTCTGGAACGATCCCTCGTCCTACAAGGGCGAACTCATGGGCATTCTTTCCAACGCCTCCATCTTCGGCACGGATCTCACAGCCACGCCTCTTGCAGCCAAGATCGAAGGCTATTTCCTCAAGCTCCTGGCAGGTCCTGGCTCGGCCCGTAGGCTTCTTCAGAGCGAACTTGAGGCGTAAGCGCCGCGCGCTGCAAAAATGCCGAATTTCCGCATTGCATTTTGTGCGGAAATTCGGTATACTATTGCCCGTTTTCCACAGTGGCGGGAGTAGATCAATTGGTTAGATCAACAGATTGTGATTCTGTGGGTTGCGGGTTCGAGTCCCGTCTCCTGCCCCAAGCTTAGTTCGTCCGGCATTGCCGGACGTTTTTGGCATTAGGACGACGATACATGAACAACAAATCTCTGCTTGACGCATATCTGCGCCGCATCCTCAATTCGAAGGTCTATGACGTGGCGAAGGAGAGCGACCTCGATGAGGCGGCTGCGCTCTCGCAGAAGCTGGGATGCCGTTTTCTCCTCAAGCGCGAGGACATGCAGAGCGTCCATTCGTTCAAGATACGCGGCGCGTACAACAAGATGGCGCGTCTCTCGGAAAAGGAGCTGGGAAGGGGCGTTCTCGCGGCGTCCGCCGGAAACCACGCACAGGGCGTTGCGCTTAGCGCGAAGAAGCTTGGATGCCGGGCGACTATCGTGATGCCCGTCACAACGCCCGAGATCAAGATCGCATCCGTGAAGGCCCTCGGGGCGGACATCGTGCTGCATGGCGACTCGTATTCCGACGCCGCCGCGGAGGCTGCGCGTCTTGTGAAGGAGAAGGGCTACGTGTTCATTCCTCCATATGACGATCCTGACGTGATCGCAGGCCAGGGGACCGTGGCCATGGAAATACTGCGCCAGAGGCCGTCCAATCTCGACGCAATCTTCGTGCCTGTTGGCGGCGGCGGTTTCGCCGCCGGCGTGGCCGTGTACGTTAAGGCCGTGCGTCCAGAGGTGAAGGTGTTCGGCGTGGAGCCAATCGACTCCGACTGCATGGACCGCTCCATCAAGGCCGGCCGCCGCGTCGAGATGGCCGAGGTGGGCCTCTTTGCGGACGGCGTGGCCGTCAAGAAGCCAGGGCGCATCACCTTCGATCTCTGCCGCCGCTTCCTCGACGGCATCGTGCGCGTTTCCACCGACGAGACGTGCGCCGCCATCAAGGACATCTTCGAGGCGACTCGCGCCATCTGCGAGCCGGCCGGCGCCCTTGCGCTCGCCGCGGCCAAGCAGTACGCCGCGCGCAGGAGCGCACGCGGCGAAACATACGTCTGCATCGTCTCTGGCGCCAACATGAACTTCGACCGCATCCGCTTCGTCTCTGAGCAGACCGAGATCGGCGAACAGCGCGAGGCGATCCTCGAATGCCGCATTCCGGAGACGCGCGGCGCATTCAAGGACTTCATCCGCAAGCTCGGCAGGCGCAGCGTCACAGAGTTCAACTACCGCTACTTCGATCCTGACCGCGCGTATGTGTTCGTGGGCCTTGCCGTTGTCGACCGCGAGGAGACGCGCCGCATCGTTGAACAGCTCACCGCCGCGAAGATCGGCACCATCGACCTTTCCGAGGATGAACTCGCCAAGGAGCACATCCGCCACATGGTGGGCGGCCACACGAGGGGAATCCACGACGAAGTGGTGTATTCATTTGAATTCCCCGAAAGACCAGGCGCGCTGATGGAGTTTCTCGAGGCGATTTCCACGCGCTGGAACATCACGCTATTCCACTACCGCAACCACGGCGCGGACCACGGCAAGGTGCTTTGTGGACTGCAGGTGCCGCAGAAGGAGCGCGCTGCATTCGTGCGCGCCCTGAAGCAGCTGGGATACGTGTTCAAGGATGTTTCGCAGAACTCGGCGTATCGCCTGTTCCTAGGAAACCGCGACTGAGGGAATCAGTTGCGGTAGCGTCCGCGGCAGGACGAGCAGAAGAACTCGGGTCCGGCCCAGGTGGTCTCCTCTTCGCATCCGCACTGCTTGCACGTGCGCTTCACCAGTTCGCGCACTAGGCGCATCTCGGCGGCATGGTCATCGAGATAGAGAAGGGGGAAGTCGCTCACGCGCAGGCGGTTGGCGAGGGTCGATGAAGCAGGTGGCTCCTTGCCGTCCTGCAAATGGGCGCCGACGATCTGGATGCGTTTGCCGAAGAGACGCGCGCGGCGAAGGGCGGGGCCGTAGTCGGGATCGTCGCCGATCAGGATTGCGATGTCGTACGCGTCGGACTGAGCAGCGTAGAATAGAAGCGCGGCGGAGAGGGACATCTTGATCCAGTTCTCGTCAGTGCCCACCTCGACTTCATGTATATCGGTCTCGTATCCGCAGCTGCGCTCGAGGAAGTCGTAGAATGCGTACTGCTTGGACGTGTTGAAGCCTGAACGAGCCGAGGGGATTGTGCCGAAATAGTTCGTGCGCACCAGCGAGACGTCTTCGTCAAGACGATTTGCGACGTCTTCGCAGAAAAGCCGCGGCAGCTTCGCGTAGTCAATCTCGAAATTCTCCTCGCCGAGCTTGGCGAAGAGCGTATTGCGGTTGCGGTAGAGCCAGCCTCCGTCAATGAAGACCATTGCCTTTGCGGACATATTGCTATCTCCTGTTCGCTTATTTATTGTTGTTCTGGTTTTGCTTCAAGTCTTTTTCTTCCGGCTTCTTGGGCTCGGGCTTCTTTTCTTCCGTCTTTTTCAGCTCAGGTTTCTTCTCGACCGGCGCTGGCGCTGCAGGAGCGTCCATGTCGCCGAGGAGCCAGGGAATCATATCGTCTTCCTTTGCGCCTACATCTATGGATTCAGGCTTGGGAGAAGGGGCGGGAGGAGCAGGGGGCGTTGCCGGTGGCTGCTTTGCTGCTGCTGGTGGCTTGGGCTGCGGCGGCGCAGGGGGGGTAGGCTTCTTTTGAGGGGCGACAGGGGCTGCGGGCTTGCTGGGCGCAGGAGCGGCACCGATGCTGCGGCGGAGTTCGGCGTCAACCTTGTCGGCTTCTTCGTCAGAAAGGCGCTTGGCCGGAGATGTGGCGGTGGGCGCGTCGTCCTCGTCAAGAAGAAGCTGGAGGGCGGACTTCTTCGGCGCCGCCGGCTTGGCTGGAGGCTTGGGCTTGACGGCAACTTCGGCTGGCGCGGGCGGACGTATCGGCTCGACCGGCGGCTTCACCGATGGCTTCACAGGTTCGGCAGGAGGCGGCGGAGGATTCTTGGCGGCCTCTTCGGCGGCCTTGCGCGCGTCTTCCTGAGCATAGTACTCGGGATAGAGGCGGCGGCGCTGCTGCTCGATCTGCTCCTTGCGGAGAAGTTCCTGTTCGGCTTTGAGCTTCTCGCGCGCGGCCTTCACTGCGGCCTGCTGCTTGGCGATATCCGCAGCCTCGCGTTCCGCGGCTTCGCGGAGCTTTGCGTCCTGAGGGTCTTCAAACTGCTTCAAGGCGGGCGGCTGCGCCTTTGCACGTACCTCGGCGGCTGCTGCCGCCGCGCGGGCGCGGGCGAGCTCGGCCTGCATGGCCTCGAGCTTCTCGAGAATCGGCTTCATGCGCGCGCCGTCGTCAACAGGAGGCTGTGCTGGCTGCTGCACGTTCACTACGGGCGCGGGTGCGGGCTGCACGGCCGGCGTCACGCGCTCGCGCAGCGCAATGTCCATGAGCCTGTCCGAAAGAGTCTGATTCCGGTTGATCATGAAGAGCGCAATCACCGAGAAGGTGAGCACCACGATCACCAGAAGCACGATGAAAAAGATTGAAAGCGAGAGCATTCGCTTGTGCGCCTTGGCCTGCTCAGCCTCAAGGTATTCCTGAAACGCTTTAAGAACCGGAAACTCGGTTGAAGCATCTGCCCGCTCGTAGATGCGCACTGCAGTTGCGTTGGACATCTCGCCCGGCATGCCTTGGTTGTCGCCTTTGATTTCTTCGTTCATATATCTATCTTCCTTGTTGATGGTGTCTATTCTAACATTTTTCCTCTTGACGCTCAAGCCGATTTTCAAAATATGGTATAATACTTGTCGGTGGGCCAGATACAAAATTCACACGTGAAACATTCAAAGCAAAGAGATGCGATGAACAGAAGAAGCTTCTTAGTAGGGACATTTGCGTCCGTTGGAACGCTGTTGGCTTTTTCATCCGGCGCAGAGACGCGGGGCGGCGACGCGAATGGGGATCAGAAGGGGACGAAGAGCCGCCTTCGCATCGCGCACTTGACCGATCCGCAGTTCGGATTCGGTCCAGGAAAGACCCCGGCCCAGAAATACGCGGCGGACATTGCGCGCTTCGAGCGCGAGATCGAGATCGTCAACGCAATGAAGCCCGACCTCGCGCTGATAACTGGCGACCTTACGAACAACTACAACGACGTCGCCAAGGACTGGCCGCGGCTGCTGAAGAAGTTCACCGTGCCACTCGCCGTCGCGCCAGGCAACCATGACATGGGCAATGAGATGACTAAGGCGGTGCGCGACCGCTACCTCTCGGTGTTCGGCTACGACTACAAGACGTTCGACGTCAAGGGATGGCGCATCATCGTGGGCAACACGCAGTTCTGGCGCAAGACGCCGCTCGCGGACGAGAAGACCAGATACGAGGCGTGGCTGAAGGATGAGTGCACAAAGGCGAAGTCGCTTGACGGACGCGTTCTCTTCGCCGGCCACATACCGCCTTTCGCAGACAAGCCGAACGAGAAGGACTCATACGAGAACTATCCGATGACCGGTCGCTACGCGCGCATGAGCATGTACCTCGCCGCCGGTGCGCGCTTCTTCCTCGCCGGTCACACTCATCGCTACATCGCCCACGGCTGGAAGGATCTCACGATTCTCAATCCCGAAACCACCAGCACCAATTTCGACACTCGTCCACATGGTTTCCGCGTATTCGACATCACCGATCCATACGACTACTCCTACAACTTCGTCAAAGTTCGTTCTTGATGACTTTCACAAGTCCGGTGTCAGGATTGACGTATTTGTATAAGGCATAAAGTTTTCACAAAACTCCCGTGACCTAAAGTTTGTATTTGCCTTTGAACTGTTCATTATGTATAATACATGTGACTTTTCAAACAGCGTAAAAGGAATGAGGTGCAATGTGAAAAATCGGTACAGTTTGAGTTGGCGAGCAGTCGGTTGCGCTTTGCAGGCGGCAGTGTTGTTTTGCGCAGCTGATGCGCTGGCAGACTGCTACAAGTATGATACAAAAAACGGAACCGTCAATCTAGGCCCTACAACGCAGATAAATTCCAAAGACAGGTTCATCATCTTTCAGGGCACGGTGAACCTCAACGAAGGCGCATTCATCAAGTCTGGCGGCGACAGCGCCGGTAGCTGCAACTTCATTGGCGTTGACAGAGGCGCCGACAGCGCGTTGAACATCAACGGCGGCGTGTTCTGGTGCGCAGCGTCGAACGGCGCAGGGTACCTCGGCGTAGGAAACAACAACAATGGCGTGAGCTCCACGCTCACGCTCAACAGCGGAACGCTGAGAGTGGATACACAGCTGCGCAGTTCAACGATGTGGAGCGGTCTTTCTGGCGCCAAGAGTTCCGGCACGATCAACATCTACGGCGGCGAGGCCATCGTCAAGCAGTTCGTGCTTGGCGCGTCGTCCGCAAACAGCGGCACATCCACGCTCGGTCTCTACGGCGGAGTTTTGACCGTCGAGGAGATGAACTTCCAGCAGTACAATGGCCAGGTGTTCACATGGAACCACGGCACGCTCGTGGCCGCTCGGAACAACATCTTCGTCGTGAACGCCTACACGAGCCAGAACAGCAAGACGCGCACGATGCAGATCACGGGTGCCCCAGCAAGCTTCGACACCGCAGGATTCGCGCAGTCGATTCCTGAATTCACTGGCACGGGCAAGCTTCGCATCACGGGCGGCGGCGAGACGACGTTCGAGCAGCAGACTCTCACGTACGGCCTCATTCTTGACGACGCGGTGATCAACCTCGGCGCGCTCGATTCAAGCGCAGCCTGCCTTACGACGCCCAACCTTGAACTCGTCGGCCCGACCACGCTCAAGGTCTCGCCGCCTTCATCTCCTTCCGGACGCTATCCGCTGATTGCCTGCACATCCACGTTCGACGGATCGCTCGGTCAGCTGTCCGTTTCAGGCGGCGGCGCAGGCGTGCTCGTGCGCGACGGAAACACGATCTATCTCTCGTTCGAAGGATATGGCGATGCGCTAGTCTATTCGACGGGGACGGGCGGCGAGGATACACCTGCTCTGTCGTCGTACACGCGCCTAGCGTTTACGGACGCAGCTGGCGCTTTCGCCGTCGGTGGCGACGGGCTTACGTTCTCGCAGGACATCGCGGACGAGAGCGCCACGGCGCAGACCGTCACCGCGCCCGTCACGTTCTCCACCGCGAGCAGCAGCATCTATGTCGCGGAAGGCGGACGCCTCACGCTTTCCGGTGGACTTACGGCCACCACGCCGCGCAAGGATGGTCCCGGCACGCTTGTACTCGACAATGCGACGATGCCTGCCGAGATCAATCCGAGAAGGGGCGTTCTTGACCTCGGCGGGAATACGTATTCAGGCAAGCTCAATTTTGCATTGCGTCGCTACTACGGCGATGAAATCACGTTGACGAATGGCGTATGGCGTCCGTCGATGCAGTACGATCTCCGGACGCAGGGGCAGACCATTACGATTGCGGATGGTTTTACCGTTGATATCACTGCGAATGCCAACAGCCGCGTGCTGATTGGAAACCTCAGCGTACATGACGAGTGGCAGGAGACGCGGGTGATTATTGACGGTGGAACTCTCAAAACCATCGGCAACCAAGGCAACGTCTGCAACTTCATCGGCGTCGACCATCGTGGCAGGTCATTTCTTGAAGTGCGGCGCGGCGTCTTCGAGGCCACGGGAAGCAACGGAGGCACGGTGCGAATCGGGGCTGGACCGAATGCGAATGTGAATGGTACCGTGCGAGTAAGTGGGGGCACGTTTACGGCCGTAAACGACATTTCAATGGGAACGGTCTACAACGGTCTGGGCGGTGGCGGCGGCAATGGCGCGTTTGAACTTTCTGGCGGCCTTGCCGATGTAGGGAACCTTTATGTTGGCGCGACATCCTCTTCCGCTGGGCGTAGCGCAGTGAGCCTCACGGGCGGCGTACTTGAAGTCGGTTGCCTAAAGTGTCTCGCCTATAACAAGCAAACACTCCTTGCCGACGGCGCGACGATTCGCGCCAAACGCGCCGACACCGCCGACGCGCCGTTTATGGCGAAGGTCGCCTCGGCGGACAGTTACGCGAAGACCTACACCATCGGCACGGGCGGCCTCACGGTCGACACCGCCGGATACGATGTGCATTGCGACATCCCATGGGACGGAGAAGGGGGAATGACCGTGATGGGAGAAGGGGGATCTCTCGCGCTTCCTGGTTCGCCCGCGTTTACGGGCGATATCGTGATCTCCAATGCCGCGGCACTTGTTGTGACAAGCTCTGCAACGTGCGCGGGGAAGATTGTGCTCGGCGGCGCGAATGCGAAGATCCGCTTCGACACGACAGCGTATCAGGAGGATACGCTTACGCTTGCTACGGACGGCTTTACGCTGCCAGAGGGCGTTGACGCCGTTCTCGACCTCGTGGAGCTTGTTGGCGAAGGGTACATTGCCTCAACATCTGAAGACGGCAAGTCCATAGTTCTTTCCCTCGCGGCGAACGTCGCCGCGTTCGCCTGGTGGACGGGCGGCGGCGATGTGACGAACCTGAGCGATCCCGCGAATTGGGCCTGCACCAACGCAACAGGCGCGGCGGTGGAGAATGCACTGCCCATAAAGTCAACCGTTGTCGTAATTGACGGCGCCACGTCGTTCACGGTTCCCGAGGGCGCTGCTCCCGGCTGGGCCTCGACGCAGATCGGAAACGGCGGCCCCGTCACGCTCGGCGCGGACTGCGACTGGGCGACGCTCCCCAATGTCACCATCGCGGACGGCTCGTACATCGACCTCAAGGGACACAACCTCAAGATCTCCAATCTCACGGCCGCAGAAGGGTACGACGCCGCGTACGTGACGAACTCCGTCGAAGGCGTGAAGCCTGCTCTCTGGGCTGAGAATGCCTTCTCCGAGACCGAATACATCGACACAGAGAAGGTGACTGTCTTTACCGAGTGCGTTGAGGTGAAGAGCGTGAGCGGCAGCACGTTCTCCGTCCCAAGAGCAAATCTCGGCGGTGCGATGGACGCCACTTGCGTAGTGACTGGCGGCGTGATGACCGTTGGCACGACTGCGGGCTCAGAGAGCGACATGGTTTATGTCGGCAGCGGCAACCACATTGGTTCGTTATTGATAAACAACGACGCAACTGTGAAGATCCACATGCTGCGTATTGGAAATACAGGCGCGTCGTCTGGCGGCAACGTCGTCGTGTCGGACAACGCCGCATTGCCACTCTCCAATTTCATAACTGTTGGCCACCACAATGCAGCTGAATGCGTGTTCACGCAGAACGGCGGCAGGGTGACATCGGTCAACGACTTCAACATCGGTGTTGGCAACACGGCGCCGGCGCGGTACATCATGAACGGCGGCGAGCTAGTGGCAGGACGCGCGCTGGCAATTGGCCGTAATGAGACAACGGGCGGCATAGGCGAGCTTTTGCAGAATGGAGGCGCAGTGAGATCCAGCACGTATATTTCCATCGGATACCAAACAGGAAGCGAGGGATCCTATATTATGACCGCGGGAACACTTGACATTTCAAAGAACGTGGTGAACCTGGGAACCGAAGGTGCGGTCAAGATGGCGCTTCTTGACATTTCCGGCGGCGTAGCGACACTTGAGAAAGGCCTGAATGTAGGAGGAACCGCTACGTTGCGTCTCAAGGACGACGGCAAGCTCGTCACGTCGCACGTCAGAGGCGTCAATCAGTCGGCTACGGTTGAGTTCGACGGCGGTACGCTGCAGCCTATCGCTGACAACGCGACGTTCATCAATTCGACATCGAATGTCTTTTTCCGCGCGAACGGCGTGACGATAGATACAGCCGGCCACAATATCGCTTTCAGCGGATGTGTGCTGAATGCGATTCCACGCGCGAAGGCAATTACTTTGACTGGCGGCGGCAGTCTTGACTTCACGAATACAATGCTAAGGTTCACCGACAAGCTAAACGGCAGCTTTACGTTTGCGACTGCCGATGACGGCGTCTTCACAAACGTTCCTACACTTGATCCACCGCTCAGTTCGACCAGCGTCGTTCTGTCTGAGGACGGCAAGACCATAAAGATCATCAAGGCCGGCCTTGTGATATTCGTCAAATAATTCTCATGGGGACAGTCCCGGCTAGGGTAAATTGGTCTCTGTGAGAATTGGACATTGGCAACATTGGAATTGGCAACATTTTCACATTGGCAACAATAAACAGAACATTGGGGTCTGTCCCCATCAAATGTATTATTTGCGCATAATATGCGTTATGTAAACTAGGCAATTATTGTTTGCTCTTCCTATTTACGCCCTTTTTTGGTATAATTGAGGCATGGAAAAGAAAGTATATCTTGATGCGCGCGAGTATCAGCGCGACATGTGGCGGCTCGCGAGACAGATCATTGATTCTGGTTGGCGGCCTGACGTGCTGCTTGCTCTTTGGCGCGGCGGAGCTCAGGCTGGCGTTGCCGTCCATGAGTTTCTCAAGGTAATGGGCGTATCTGTGCGTCACATGCCGATTAAATGCTATAGCTACACTGGAATTGCCCAGAGCAACGTCGAGGTGAAATTCGAGCATGCCGAAAGCGTGATGGAGAAGCTCACTCCCGGCACGCACGTTCTCGTTGTGGACGACGTGTTTGACACCGGCCGCACAGCGGCTGCCGTTCATGAGCGCCTGGAGAAGCTGGGATGCGACATGAAAATGGCGTGCGTCTACTGGAAGCCGGAGAAGAACGTCACCTCGTACCACCCGGATTTCCACGTCCGCACGATCGACCGCTGGATTGTCTTCCCTCATGAGATCGAAGGTCTTACCTGCGATGAAATCATGGAAAAGGACGAAGTGCTCGCCGCCCTCATGCGCCGGCCTTGAATCCTCTTCTCGTCTGCCATTCGCCCTTCTCGAAATCAAAAGCCCGCGGCCAGAGGCCACGGGCTTGCAAAAGGCATGTCAGCCTACTAGTGGGAATTAGAATTCCTGCGAACGACGGCGGGAACGCGCACGAATGCGTGCACGCGCGGATTTCTTGCGCGCCTTCACGCAGGGCTTCTCGAAATAGCGCTGATCGCGAAGCGTCTTGATGATTCCCTCTTTGTCGAGAATCTTCTTCAAGCGCTTGAGACCGCGTTCAACGGTTTCGCCCTTTTTCAGCTTGAGCTGTATTGCCATGCCTTTTTCACCTCTCTTTCGTGATTCGAGCCTTTGGGCCCCGAAAAATTGACATATAGTATATCAAAACGGCGAATGTGAAACAAGTGCAAAAAAAGAGAATTTCCCGCTTGCATGACGAGCCGGCTTTTGATATACTATCACTTGTTTTCACGCCTGCTCGGGTGGTGAAATTGGCAGACACGCATGCTTGAGGTGCATGTGGAGAGATCCTTGCGGGTTCGAGTCCCGCCCCGAGCACCACATTGTGGGATACTCAAGCGGTCAACGAGGGCAGACTGTAAATCTGCTGGCTAACGCCTTCGGTGGTTCGAATCCACCTCCCACAACCAATCAAAACCTGCAAATGCAGGTTTTTTTCGTTTATAGGGGATATGCGTCCTTCTACGGATTTGGGATAACAACCTCTTGCAACCCCTTGAAACCCCTCATAATATCCCAAATTAATCCCAAATTATCCCAGCCTATCCCACACCTCTAAGCCCCTTCTCGCATCTATCAACCACGTCCGTGATAAGATGCGTAAAGGTTCGTAGTCAATTCAGTATTATGTTATACTAATTGCAAATGAGACACCTTA
>CAMIVJ010000030.1 GCA_946401765.1 uncultured bacterium
GCACCTCCACGAACGTGTGGATCGCGCACTTCACCGAATAGAGCGCAATCTCCGCGTGGGAAGTCCAGTTGGTGTTGATGTGCACGGCATCTACCAGCCCCGACTCGCACAGCCGCTTGTACGCCTCCGGACCGATGAAGAGCTGCGGCTCCCTGAACCCGTTCTTCTTCATCTGCTGCTGATGGCGCTTCGCCTTGGCCTCGTCAAGTTCGCAGAGCGCCACCACCTCCACGCCCGGCACGCGGCACAGACGATGCACCGCCGAGCCTCCGCGTCCGCCCGTGCCGATCACGCCTACTCGGATCTTCTCCAGCTTCGGCGCGACGAAGCCCACTAGCGACGCCCCGCCCGGAACCGGCGCCGCCTTTGCCGCAGCCCCTCCGCCCATCGCCGCCGCTGTCATCGCCCACGCCGTACGCTCCAGAAACTCGCGCCGGCCAAGACTGTTGGAACTAGTGCTTCTGCTCATTGCCATTCCTCGCTTTGCATGCTTCAAGTCTCAAGGTCTCGTCCACCACTTTACTGCCCTGCAAAGCAGATCGTGCGGGCGTCCTCGGTGTCGCCGAGCGTGAACTTGACGTGCCGGGCGGTCGGGGGGATGAGATCGCCCGCGCGGTCGGGCCATTCGACGAGCAGAACGGCGCCGCGGGCAAGATAGTCCTCCCAGCCTATCGTCAGCACGTCGTCCGCATCGTGGAGACGGTAGAGATCCATGTGCACGAGAAGCAGCCGCTCCGTGGGATGCTCCACCACAATGCAGAACGTCGGGCTTGTGACGGCGCGCTTCGCGCCTAGAGCCGCGGCGAGGCCCTGCGTGAACGTGGTCTTGCCAGAGCCGAGGTCTCCCTCGAGGCACACCACGTCGCCGGGCTTCAGCTCCTCGGCGAACTTCCGGGCCACCTCCCATGTGCCCTCCACGCTCGATACGTCGTATCTTTCCTCCATGCTCACCTCACTTCAGCCATCCAGCCGCCGCCATCTCGCGGAAGAACATCGGCAGATACTCGGGCGCGAACGCCGACGCGTGCGGCAGGCGCACGAGGCCCGGCAGGTTCTTCGAAAGAGGCGAGTCGCCGCAGAGCGGCTCCTTCTTGAACACGTCGAGATACGCGCCCGCTATGCGCCTTGCCTTCAGGGCCGAGGCGAGCGCCTTCTCCTCGATGGCGTTGCCGCGCCCCACGTTGACGATCACCGCGGTGCGCTTCATGCACCTGAGCGCGGCGGCGTCGATGATGTCGTCCGTTCCCGTGTCGCCCGGCAGCGCCATCACAAGCCAGTCGGCCGCGCGCAGAGACCCCTTGAGCTCGCCGATGTTGCGCCGCGAGACTCCCTTCACCTCCACGCCAAGCGCCTCAAGCTTCGCGCCTATCGCGCGCCCAACGTGTCCGTAGCCCAGGATCACCGCCTTCGTGCCCGCGACGAGCGAGCAGAACGGCGTCATCTCCACGCGCGGCCAGAGCACTCCCCTTCTCTGGAAATCCGCGGCCGCGTACAGCCCGCGCGCGTGGGCGAAGATGCATGCCACCACCGTCTCGCCCATGATCGCGCCGTGGAACGTGCCGTTCACGCGCACAACGCCAGGCGGCAATTCGCCGTCCTTCGGCAGCAGTTCGCGCCCCGCGCCAGGCGTCGCAAGAACGCGCAGATGCGGCGCTCGCGCGAACCATTCCCTGCGGAACTCCCACACCACCGCGTGCGTGGCCTCGGGGAGAGCGCGCAGAAAGGCGCGTTCGCTCCTCACAACCTTCACCTCGCCGCGCGCAAGGCCCTTGAACACGGCGAGGCTTCGCGCGTTCAGCCTGAACGCGCCTTCGGGCCAGTTGAGCCAGAGGAGGTAGCGGTTGGCGGACTTCACGAAAACGCCTTTTCGAAGGTGATCTTTCCGTTCGACGCGTTGTGCACGGTGACCACGAGCTTGCCGTCCGCCACTCTGCCCTGGATCACGGAGGGATAGAACTGCTCCTTGCCGGGCACCACGCTGCACCCGCCGCCAACGAGCTGCGCCCAAGAGCGCCCAGGCACGGGCGGAGAGAAGCGCACGTAGTGCTGATGGGCGCAGATCAGAAGCTGCAAGCCCGCCTTCTCGAAGAGCGGACCCCACATCCTCGCGCACGTGCGCTGCCACGACGCCCAGTTGTTCTTGTATTGCGGCGACTCGTCGTCGGGCGCGATGTCGCCCGGGTTCTGGCCGGGACGCGAATCCTCGAGCGGTATGTGGCAGAACGCCACCTTGAACTTCGCCGTCTTCACGGCAGGCGTCTCAATCGCCTCGGCAAGCCATCTCGTCTGCAGCTCGCGGTATTCCTTCATGCGGAATATGCCGGCGAAATGCTTGTTGGTGTCGAGCTTGTCCTCGCCCGTGTCGAGGCCTATGAGCGCGATGTCGCCGAGCCGCTGCACGAAGTTGCGTCCCAGCTCCGCGTACTCCGGCCTGCGCTCGGTGAACTCGCGGAACATCATCAGTGTGTCAAGGCTGCGGTTGAAGCGCCCGCGGAAGTCGTGGTTGCCGTTCAGGAACATGTATGGGGTGTCGGACGCGTATTCGTGGTGGTCCGGGTGGGGGTAGACGAAAATGCCGAGCGCCGTGTCGATCGTCTCGGACGTGTTGGAGGCGTCGCCGTTCCACACGACCACGGATGGCCTGATCTCCTTGATCTTCGTGAGCACCATGTTGAGAATGGGCTTGCGGTCGTGCGTGTCGTTGATCACGCAGAACGAACCGCCGGCCGACGCGCCGAGCGTGGTGAAGGAGTGTATCTTTGAATCCACCTCCGGACCAAGATTCTTCATCTTGTATCCACCATTGAACTCTATGCGGTCCGCGCCGATCCGGTAGTAGTACTTCGTCGCGGGCTCGAGTCCCCTTAGGCGGATGCGCGCGACCCTGTCGTTCACCTCCATGAGGCCGTGTCCGCCCGAGTAGGCGCGCTTGGCGTTCTTCATGTCGGGCGACTTCGAATACTCCACCCAGCCGCTTGCGTCCGCCGAGACGATGAACATCACGCCCATCGACGTCTCGGCCGCGTTCTGAAGAACGGGCGCCGAGACTATGAGCTTGCCGCTCGGCTCCGCCGCTTTTGTCTTCTTCTCCGACTTCGGCGCCGCGGGCTTTTCACCCTTGGGCGCCGCGACCGTGGCAGCGGCGCCGCTCGCCACCGCTCCAACAAGAAACTCTCTTCTGTTCATTTTTTCACTGCCTTTCATTTGTGTGAAGCTATTGAGGCGTCATGCCCCTGCGATGAAGACAACCCGTCCGATTCCAGCACGAGGCGCACGCCCACGTTGAAGACTCGCTGCCAGGGGAAATACGTATTCCGGCGGCCGAATGTCGCCATCCGAGGCAGCACGTTGAACGCGCCTCCGCGTGCAACAGCCTCTCCCGACGGCCCTACGCACCATTCCTCCACGTTTCCGATCATGTCGAAAAGCCCCGCCGCGTTCGCGCCGTAGCGATGCTTAACGGCGGAGGCAACGGTCATCTCGCCGTCGTTCGCCCCCATGAAGCGCAGGTGGTAGTTGAACACCTTGAACTGGTTCGGCAGATTCTCGACAGATGCATCCGAGAGATTCGCGACCTTCGCGAAATCGGCCATATTCTCGCCCCATGCGTAGTCGCCATTCGTCCCCGCGCGCGCCGCATGTTCCCATTCCTCCTCGGTCGGCAGACGCACCCTCGTGCCCGTCTTATCGGAAAGCCATGCGGCGTATGCCTTGGCCTCGTCGAAAGAGACGCGGATTACGGGATGGTCGGGCCGCTCGGCTGACGTACCCGGCGCATAGTGGTCTTTGCCCACCCAGTCGATGAAGCCGTTCCGATGCTCCGGCTCGTAGGCAAGCCAGTTTGCAAGCGGCAGCTCGCCCTCGGCCATCCACACGCCACGTACCGTCGGACGGAATACGATCTTTCCGCCCGGAGCGTCCAGCTCCAGACGAAGCTTGGGGGACTTCCATTCCTGCACGTTCACCTTCCGCACGGGCTTTATCGTCGGCTTCTTCGGAGGCTCGAAGGCAATCTTCGGAATGTCCTTCTCCGCATCGCGGTAGGTGTAGCGGTCAAGCTCCGGATCGTTCTTCGGATCCCAGAACCCCTGGAAGTTCCGCTCGCCGTACTGGCGACGCGCATGTGAATACTCAAGCAGCTTCTGCTGCTCCTCGTGCGTACGGCCCGAACCGGCCCAGCCGCGGTCGCCGCGCATGCGGAAGTACTCGACCTGGTCCGTCCAGGTGCCCCAGAAAGGCGCGTTTAGGTCGATCCACGTGTAGAGGCGGCGCCATTCAGCATCAGTCAGCTCCACGCCGTGATGCCCCGCCTTGAGCATCTGAACGAGCGGACTTGTGTTGGCATGGTATTCAAGCGGATTCTGCAGATAGTAGTCCGATTCAGGCCCAGGACGCCGCACGTAGGGCTGAAGATAGAAGTAGCTCTTGGAATAGCTGCCCACGTGATCGTCCCCGAATCTCTTGATCTGTATCTCCATCGGACGGAAATCCGCCAGGTTCGGCTTGTCGCCGCGCGTGAAGAGCGGGTACGCGCTCATGGGGAACACGAACACTCCCTGCTTGTCCTGCGGGCACTTCGCCACCTCTTCGCAAGGATCCTTGTCGTGGCAGCCTGAGCAGCGCCGCTGGAGAATCGGCTGTATCTCGCGCAGGAAGCTCCAGGTGCGCGGCTTATCGCGTCCTTCTGGAGGCCGGATCGTATCCGGCGCACGCTGTACGATCTGCAGCGGGCGAGCCGTCACGATGGGATTCTCATGGCATCCGATGCAGGAGACGTACTCGCCCGGCATGCCGACGGTCCAGGAACGCATGAGCTGCACGGCGCGTCCCTCTGCGTCGAGCGGCTGTATCGAGATCGGCGTGTTGACGGGCGCGTTGAAGAATATGCCGCCCTTCTCCGTCACAGGCACTTCGCCGAGGACGTACTTCATGTCCCACGACGACTCCACGCCGACCGCCTGATGGCTGCCGGTATGGTTGAACGCGTAGTGGTAGGCGAAGATGCGTGCGGACTTCACCGTTCCGCGCGGAAGGTTCTTGAGCCCCTCGCCCTGATAGAGGTCGCCGCAGTACATGGTGCAGTACGGCACGTTCTCGCGGCGGCGGTCGGGAATGGACGGCGGGCGTTTGCGCGCGGCGAGCGCAATCGGCTCGTTGAGGCACCAGTCCTCGCACTCGGCGAGAAGCGTTATGTTGTCGAAGACGTCCACGAGGTAGATGCCCCAGAGAGAATTCTTGGATGCCTTCATCGCCGCGAGGAAGAACTTGCCCGCTCCGTCCGCCGGCGAGCTTCCAAGCGGGAACGGCTGAAGGAAGCGCGGATAGCTGCCCACGTAGAGTCCGTCAGTAATCGTGCCGTCCGGTGGCTTGCCCCAGCCGGGCAGCATCTGGATGCAGCCCTTGGGTCCGGCATGCGCGCGCGCGGCGTCGAAAAGCACAAGGCGCCCGCTCTTGGGGGCGTGGTGGCCCGTGGCGACGGCTATGAATTTGCCGTTGTCGCCCGGGATTGCCAAGGGGCTGCCGATGTGGTTGGGCCAGTAGTCGTTCGATCCATAGAAGCCCATCTGGCGCGTGCCGTCGGGATTCATCGTCATGAGCACCCGGCTGAAGAAGTGCGGCACGTCGCAGTATTCCCAGCGCACATACTGGATGCGTCCGTCGTTGAGCACGCTTGGATACCAGTTCGAGTCCTGGTCGTAGGTGAGTCGGTCCACCTTGCCGTTCGTGGGGTCGAGGCGGTAGCTGTTGCTCATGCGCAGCCGTCCAGACTCGCATGGAAGCCCCTGTTCGCCGGCGTCGGAAGTGAACACGATGCGCCCGTCGGGCAGCCAGCAGCAGTCCGCCGCCTCGTGGATGAAGTTTGTCGGGAGCAGCGTCTTCGCCGGCGTGCCGTCCGCATCAGTCTCGAAGAGCCTCCAGGCATTGCCGCGCGCACGGTCCACGCCTACGAAGAGAATGCGCCGGCCGTCCCAGTTGAGGTCCACGGAATGGATGGTGCCAGCGTGCTTGTAGAGCTCGCGCTCCTTGGGCGACTCGTCGCGGAAACCGGAAAGGACGACCAGCGAGGCGGATCTGTTCGGATTGACGATGAGGTGGTTGTAGCACGAGAGATTTGGCTGTGCCGGGTGTTCGTCCCGTCGCGGATTGCCGCCGCGATGCTTCACGGCGAGAATGGACAGATCCCGCACCAGCGGATGCGCGGCCAGAAGACGGCGCTGGCGCGCGATGAGCGCCTGTGCGGGAACGGCGTTCCCGGCGGCAAGCGCCGCGCCAGCAGCCTTCTTCTCGCTCTCCACCGTCTCGGCGAACGCCCGCACTGCGGCGATGTCCTTCGAATCGGCGCCTGGCGTCTTGGACCAGTCGTCCGCAAGGCGTTTCAGCGCTTCGGCGTTTATCAGCTTCACCTGCGCAGTGCATTCCTCCAGAATCTCCTTCGACACGCCATGTGCATCAAGGCCCGCAAGCGCGACGAACGCGATAAAGTGAGAAACAAGGATACGGAGCTTAAGATTGCTTTTCATTTGCTGCTGATGACATTATTGGTGATGGAGTGGATGTAGATGTCGGTTGGATGTTCGCCGCCGAAGACGGTGTGCGCCACGTTGCAGAGCCAGGCCAGACGGAATCCGCTTCGGTTTTTCGCCTTGACACTGTAGGTGGCACCGTATTTGTCGTGTTCCACGATATGAAGCCAGAGCTGCCACGCGGCTGGGTTCTTGACGTCGGACGAAAGCACCGTCTTCACCTCGTTTCCTCCGCCCGCCACGCTTTCAAGAAGCTTGTCTGCGCCTGCCACCATCTGATTCTGCGCCTGGGTATGCTGCGGAACATCGGCGTACCATTTGCCCTCCTCCTTGTAGAACCGCAGTTCCTTCTTCTCGACGGTCGTGTTCACGGCCGTATTGCGCCTCGACAGCACCGGCAGCATTGCCACCGCACCTCCGGCAATCGCCGCCACAACTGCGAGAACCATAAAGACGACAATGCGCAGCAATCTTCTCTTTTTCACCGCGAACCTCTCTTTCTGATTTCCTCAAACACGCCTATTATACAAAAATCCATCCTTGCGCACAATGTTGAAAATATGGTTTTACGCCAAAGTGGGTTCCTTGTGTTCTGGCATGTGCACGCCCATGGCCATATTATGAAGAGCGCATTCCGATCTGTATGCAGAGCAAGGTCCAGAAGCATCCCACGAGTCCCGATATGTGCGTCTGGAGAGGGCGCGGGAAAATGTAGATGAGGAACATCGCCGGGAACCACACCACCCAGTTGGCAAGGAGGTTTGGAATCCATATCTGGCGCACAAAGCTCGCAGGCCAGTCGGCGCGTACCCGCGCCGGCGACAGGTCGCGCGAAAGGATGAAGTTGAAGGCCGAATTTACGATGGAGGCGAATAGGACCGTGTAGACGAACTGGTCGAACGCCGTCTTTGCGAGAAGGACGCGCAGATCGTTGCCCTCGCCGAACATCCACGCCTGCAGGGCGTAAAGTCCGTATACAACCACTCCCATGACGCCCCAGTACAGCGTCATGGCCAGGATCGTGCGCAGCGGGAATCGCGGACGCAGCGCGGGAAACGTGACCATGATCGCGCCCGGCAGTATGCCGCCAAAGAAGGCACGGCTTACGAAGGCACCGCCCGGCCCCGCGAGAAGCGGACTCATCGAGAGCGTTTCCAGGAACGACTCGAACGGTGCGATCGAGTAGTACGCCCATACGAGCGCGAGCGCGATGGCCTGCAGCAGCAGGCCTGGCGCCACATTGACGCGAGCCGACTCCACTCCGATCCTGTACGCTTCAGAAAGCGTATGCGGGATTCGTCCGCTCATTGCGGGCCTCTCATGTGATTGGCCATGCGGTATCTGAAATGGCCTATTCGCCGAACTTGACCTTGAAGAACTGCGCGGGAGCAGGCCGCGATTGCTGCAAGTAGTCTTTTCATGGCAGATTATTCCTGGTTGAGGTTAACGGAACGCTTTACTGGACCAACAAGCTTGATTGACGATGGCCCTCTCCTTTTATGCAAAGACGATGACCTTATATCAAACTTACACCGCTCTGCCCATCACAAACTGGGCTGGCGAACGACCATGCAGGTGTCTGGAGAGGCGTGGATGCCGTGACACGCGGCGATGGCGATTCCGTAGTTCACGATCGGCACGCCCGCCTCGCGGCACCGGGAGATGCGCGCCTGAACCGCGCGGCGCGTGAGCATGCATCCGCCGCACTGCACCACGAGGGCGAACCGCGAGAGATCGTCCGGAAACGAGTTGCCGGAGGCGAACTCGAAGCGCAGGCTGCATCCCGCGTGCGCCTGCAGCCACTTCGGCAGCTTCACGGTGCCGATGTCGTTGCACTGGCGATGGTGCGTGCAGCCCTCAGCAATCAGCACCAGGTCGCCGTCCTTCAGGCGCTTCATCGCCTCCGCGCCGGCGCAGTATGCGGCGAGGTCGCCCTTCGCGCGGGCGAAGACGATAGAGAAGCTCGTGAGCGGCACGTCGGGCGGCACAGCGCGCGCCACCTCGCCGAAGGCCTGTGAGTCGGTGACCACGAAACGCACGCCGCCGGAGCGATCGAGAACAGCCTTGAGCTGCGCAGGCTGGCAGACGAGCGCGGCGCATCCCGCGTCCAGAAGCTCGCGCACCACCTGCTGCTGCGGCAGGATGAGGCGGCCCTTCGGCGCAGATTCGTCTATGGGGCAGACGCACGCCACAACGTCGCCAGGCGCCACGAGGTCCGCCACGAGCGGACGCGGCGCCTCGGCGAGCTTCACGCCCGCGATCTTCGCCTTCAGCCCCTCCACCGAGTCGCCGCGCCTGTACTTCAGCACCGGCACGTTTCGCGCGCGGCATGCCGCGTCGAAGCGCATCTCCTCCGCGCTGCCGGCATCTCCGTCGGACGCCACCCACACCGCCACGTCGGTCTTCTCAAGCACCTCCAGGGAACGCCTAACCCGCTCCTCGCCAAGCGGCCCCTCGTCGTCGAGCCCAGCGGTGTCCGTTATCAGGCACGGTCCAAGCGGCAGTATCTCCATCGCCTTGGAGACAGGATCCGTGGTAGTGCCCGCAACGTCGCTCACAATCGCGATCTCCTGCCCCGTGAGCGCGTTGACGAGCGTTGACTTTCCGGCGTTGCGAAGCCCGAAGAACGCTATGTGCGTGCGGTTTCCCGACGGTGTCTCGTTGAGTTCAGCCATGACTTCACTTTATCGGTGCGCAGTTGATGTGGGACTTGATCAGGCGGCGGCGGTACTCGGCCGCGCGCTGCGAGAACTCGGCGAAGTCGCGCTTCGCAGGGTCGGGATACGTCCAGAGCACCTCGGCCATAGCGAAGCCGCGCGGCCACAGCTTCCACTCCATGTCGTAGCGGTTCCACGTGTGCGACGTCCAGTTGCAGCACTGCCCGCCCACCACGTTCTTCCGCGCCTCGGGCGCCACGCCGATGTAGGGATCGAACGTGTACACCTTGGCGAGCGGCAGATTGCCGCCGATGTAGATGTAGGGGTCCTCGGGAAGCCCCTGCCTGTAGTCGAAGTAGCAGTGCGACGTGGGGCAGCGCACGATCTCGTATCCCTTGTTCGCCGCGAGCGCGCCCGCGCCGTGGTTGCGCCAGCACATTCCCATCGTCGTCTTTGGAAGGAACGACGTGAAGGCGTTGCCGCCCGCGTCCTGGTTCTTGGAGTCGACGAATATCTCGTCCCAGCCGATCGTGCGGCGCCCCTTCTTCGCAAGGTACTCCACGAAGTGCCTCGTCACCCACGGCTGGATGTCCTCCACGCCCTTGAGCCCCTTCTCCCTGATGAACGCCTGGCACTTGGGGCACTTCGCCCATGCGCGGCGCGGACACTCGTCGCCGCCGATGTGGATCACCTCGCTAGGGAACAGCTCGCACACGTAGTCAAGCACCTTCTCGACGAAGCGGACCGCATCCGGATTGCCCACGCACATCACCTGGTTGAGGACGCCGCGCGAAAGCGGCAGGCGTCCGTTTCTGCGGATCTCGTCCGGATCGCAGCAGAACTCGGGATACGCACACGCCGCGCACAGGAAGTGGCCGGGAAATTCGATCTCGGGCACCACCGTGATGTGCCGCTCCTTCGCGTAGGCGAGGATCTCCTTCACGTCGTTCGCGGTGTAGTAGAACGGCCCCACCTTCTCGCCGAACGTACGCGGCTTCTGTCCGGCGCGCGTAACCCATTCGTCGCCGTACTTGACAAGCTCGGGGAATTCGGGAATCTCGAGCGTCCACGACTGGTCGTCCGTTATGTGCCAATGGAACACATTGAGCTTGAACCACGACATCTGCTCGAGCGTGCGCTTGACGACCTCCTTGCCGAAGAAGTGGCGCGCGTCGTCGAAATGGACGCCGCGCCATCTGAACTGGGGAGAATCCTTGATCTCGAGGCATGGATACACGGCGCATCTCTCCTTGGCGTCTTGGCGGCCCATGTGGAAGAGCGTCATGCGCGCGTAGTACGCGCCAGCGGCGTCCGAATGGCGTATGGTCATGCCGTCCTTCGTGATCGAAAGCTCGTAGCCCTCTGGCGGGATGGACGCCACCTTCTCGTACTTCGGCGGCTTCTTCGCCCAATACTCCCCGCCCGTCACGGTCATCTCGCGCGGGGCGGGAATTATCGTCGCTGTGCGCGGCATCGCCGCAGACGCCGCCGTTGCAAACACCAATCCTGCCAAGGCAATTCTGCACTTCATCTGCATATCTCCTTGTCTCAAACCCTCAAACCTTCAAACCCTCAAACCTTCAAACACCGCGCGGCAGTAGATGCCGGATGGACAGCACGCCGAAGGTCCCTCAAGCAGCATCTCTCCGCTTTCCACGGCGGCGCCAGAAAAGGCCTGGGCGATGATAAGCTCGGCGACGCGACAGGATATGCCCGGCGTGTGCGACGAGAAAAGCACGAAAAGCGGACGATCCGAAAGCACGTCCCTCACCAGGGAGATAGTCTCCTGAAGGTCGCGTTCGATCTTGTATGTCTCGCCGTTCGCGCCGCGCCCAAAGGTGGGAGGATCGAAGATCACCGCGTCGTAGCGCCGGCCGCGCCTTGCCTCGCGACGCAGGAACTTGTGCGCGTCGTCGGCAATCCAGCGTATCGGGCGGTCCTGCAGACCGTTCAGCGCGGCGTTCTCGCGCGCCCACTGCACCATGCCCTTTGCCGCGTCGAGGTGGCACACCTCCGCGCCGCCCTGCGCGGAGGCGAGCGTCGAACCGCCGCTGTACGCGAAAAGGTTGAGCACGCTCACGGGGCGTGCAGCCGCGGCGCTGCGCACAGTCTCGCGAATCCACTTCCACTGCGCGCGCTGCTCTGGAAATATGCCGAGATGGCCGAAGTCGGTGCCGGCGATGCGGAAGCGGATGCCAGCGGTCTCGATCGTCCATTCCTTCGGCAGCGCGCCGCGTCCGTGCCAGCGGTTTCCGGCCTCGCGGTCGAAGGAGGCGGTGGCACGGCTCCACGCCGCCTCGTCGCGCGCGCGCCAGAGGGCCTGCGCGCAGGGACGCACCACGGTGTAGGGTCCGAATCGCTCGAACTTACGTCCGCCGCCAGCGTCGATGAGCTCGTAGTCTTCAGCCATGGCCGCCTCAGGGAGCGAGCTCCCCGCCCTTCACGCCGCCCTTGAAGTACACCTCCTGGCCGGTGGCGTCCATCACGCTGCGCCAGAGGTCGCTGTCGAGCCGCACCTTCTGGCGCTCGATCGTGGCGAGCTTTATCGGAACGAGCGTGTACATGTCGCCCACGGTGCCGACAACGCAGTTCGTGCGTCCGCTCATCGCGGCGTGCACCGCGTTGCGCGCGAGCATGTAGCAGCGGATCGCGTCGGTGCCGCGAGCCGGAACGCTGCGGATCATGTAGCTCGGATCGAAGTACTTCACGCTGCACGTTACGCCCTTCGACTTGAAGTGGGCGGATATGGACTGCCTGAGGAACTCGCCGATGTCCTTCTTGAGCACGTTCCCGCTCGCGTCGCACCCTGCGTCGCCCTCCATCAGCCGCTGCCCGGCGCCTTCAGCCACCACGATGACGGTGTGGGTCTTTCCGCTCGCGAAGCGCCGCTCAAGCGCCGCGAGAAGTCCGTGCCGGCCCTCCATCTCGAAGTCCATCTCGGGCACGAGGCAGAAGTTCACCACGGGATTCGCCACGGCCGCGTAGGCCGTGATGAAGCCAGAGTCGCGGCCCATGAGCTTCACGAGGCCCACGCCGTTGAACGTGCCCTTCGCCTCCACGTGGGCGCTGCGGATCACGTTCGTGGCCTCAGCCACGGCCGTCTCGAATCCGAACGAAGGACCCACGAACTGCAGGTCGTTGTCGATCGTCTTCGGCACGCCCACCACCGAGATGGACAGCTTGCGCGCGAGGCATGTCTCGGCGATCTCCCGCGCGCAGCGCAGCGAGCCGTCGCCGCCGATGCAGAATAGCACGTTGATGTTCATGCGAACGAGCGTGTCGACGATTTCCTCTGTGGACTGGTGGCCGCGCGAGCTGCCGAGAATCGTTCCGCCCTTGTCGTGGATGGTGTCCACGGCGTCGGGATTGAGCATCATCGGCTCGTACCCGCCGCGCGGCACGAGTCCGGCGTAGCCGAAGCGTATTCCGTAGATCGTCTTGATGCCGTAGTCGAATGAGAGGATCTCAACGAGGCCCTTGATCACGTTGTTCAGGCCCGGGCACAGCCCGCCGGCCGTGAGAATGCCCACGCGCGTCCAGCTCGGGTCATGGAATATCTTCTCGTGCGGACCCGCCCGTTCGAAGCTTGGCTCGTGACCCAGCTTCTCCGAGAGTGTTTTCAAGAGCGGCACGCTCTCCGTCATGTACACCCTATCGCCCTCCGGCACGAAGGCGTGATGGCGCACCGGCGATGGAATCCTGCACTCGCCCAGCACGTCGATGTCAAACGAATACGCCGCAGGTTCCGCGGCCACCTTGTCTAGCGTTGATTGCATGTTGTCGTCTCCGTGCGAATATTATAGCACAAATCTGGTGCGCGCAGAGGCGAACCGCGCACAAGAGCCCCAAAAGCGGACAGCATCCCTAACGGCAAACGACCACATCGGCCCTGCGGGAGGCCGGCGTGACCACGAGGTCCTTCAGCTCGCCGTTCTCAACGCGCCCCTCGACAATCGTGTTGCGCGGAGCATGTAGCCTGAACGAGCAGTTCCATTCCTTCGGCCATGCCGGAAGAAGGAAGATCTTGTCGCCCTCGTACTGCAAGAGCATGGACTGGATGATGTTCTGGATGTTGCCGCCAGCGCACTGGTCGGGACGCCAGTCGAAGTTCGGCCCCCAGTACCCCGGCCAGCGGAAGCCCTTCGCCGAGTTGTGCAGAACGCGCTTCGCCAGATGCTCCGCCGCCTCGTCGGCCATGCCGAGATACGCCGCGAAGAGCTCCTCCTGCTTCCAGCCCTGGTAATGTCTGTCCGTACGCGCGTCGTAGGCGGCACGGCCCAGCGCAGCGTTCGACTTTTCGAAGGAGCAGAGCCTGAACGGGAACACGCAGTACAGCTCGGGATGCTCCACGTTGCTCTTCTTTGCAAACCTTTCCGCGGGCGCGTACGCCACGCGCCCATTCTTGAGGGTACGCGTTGGCAGGTCCGGGATGCGAGAATGTATCTTCGCGAACAGCGCGCGGTCCGCATCCGCCAGCACGCCCTTGGGCAGCGCGAGAAGACGCTCCGTAACGCGTGTGAGCCCGGCGACTTCGGGCATGGGATTCGTGCAGTCCCACCATGTCTCCAGGGCCTGGGAAGGATCCATGTGGTAGCGCCCCTTCTCGTCAAGCCTGTAGTGTTCGTCGAAGAAGCGCACGTACTCGCGTATCGCGGGAAGCGCCTTCGCCTTGAACCAGGCGTCGTCCTGCGTGTAGGCATGGTAGTCGAGCAGCATCAGCGACACCTCTAGCTGCCCCACCCACTCGTACTTGTGCCAGCCGCCGTCCTGAAGCTTGTCGGGACGGTCCTTCCACTCGTATTTAGCGCCATATACGTACGGGAAATGGTCGCCCCACGGCATGATGCATTCGGGAATGTACGCGCCGCCGTGACCAAGATACTTGCGCGTGCGCTTCACGTTGAAGTCGAGAAGCCCCACATGCATGCGGAAGAGCGGCTTTAGCATCTCGCAGTCGCCCGCTGCGAACATCGGGTAGTACGGCAGGCGCGTGTTCTGCCACCAGTAG
>CAMIVJ010000031.1 GCA_946401765.1 uncultured bacterium
CGCCCCAGAACCGCCGAACCACCGAACCACCACATCGCCGAATCATCGTCTCCCGACGCCGAGCTTGACAACCGCCAGAGAAAGTTTGGGATGATGATGAAACCTTTTCAGATCTGAGGTGTATTCAGCGTAGGAAAAGGAAGGAGAAATCATCATGGCAATAGAATTCGGCACAACCAGGATTGCGGCGCAGACAGCTGCCGCAGCAGCACAAGGCAACGTCTCAGCGGAGCAGAATGCGAAGCTCGGACCGGTGCTCGGCGGGGAATCTCTGACGGTCACGTCAGGCGCGATGAGCGACCTGGAGAAGCTCGTCGCGAGGCTCAAGAACGAGAACGAGAACACGCGCCAGAGCGTGACGCAGAGGCGCATCTCGATACTCGGTACTGTTCTTGACTCAATGGCGGACCGCATCTCGGAGGCCGAGCGGAAGAGCCTCGTTGAAATAGAAATACTCAACGGGCAGAAGTCCGACGCCGAAAGCAACCTTGCCGGCTACATGGCCGAGAAGACGGCGGTCGAGGGACGCATCTCCGTTCTCGACGCAAAGATAAAGGCTCTCGAGAATGCGGTGAAGCAGGCGGTTGAGGACGGCAAGGACCACAACGAGCAGGTTGAGGAGCTGGAGAGGCGGCGCGCAGAGGAGCAGGCGGAACTCGACCGGCTGAATGGTCTGATCTCGTCCACCAACGCTAAGATCTCCGGAATCGACGTCAAGATCGCTGAATGCACAAAGACGATAGCCCAGACCACGCTGAACGAGGTCGCGAATGCGCTGCGCATCGCCGCTTCGGGCGACGCGGAGCCGATGGCGGAGGAGCGTGAGAGCAACGAAGACCGCGTCGAAAAAGACAAGAAGGAAGCGGCGACCAACATCGGGAACGTCATCAGCGAGGCGCTGGACAAGATCGACGACCAGATCCGCAAGGCGCTTGACGAGAACCAGGTAGTGAAGGCATAGCCGCCCACCCTCCAAGCCAATTGACCACCCAACAACTTAACCATTCTAGGAGAACAACAATGCAGAAGATCGACACGAAGAAGATCAGCGAGGGCGTCAAGGCGCTCATCGAGCGGGGCGCCACCCTGAAGCAGCTCAAGGGCGTTACGAACGCCGAGCTTGAGGCGGTGTATTCTCTTGCCTTCGGGTACTACCGTACGGGCAAGTTCGACGAGGCCCTGAAGCTGTTCCAGTTCCTGGTGCTGTTCGACCATCTCAACCAGAAGTTCTGGATGGGGCTAGGCGCGGTGCAGCAGGTTCTCAAGGACTACCAGAGCGCGGTGACGTCTTACGGATACTGCTCGTTCCTCAAGCTCGACAACCCGAAGCCGCAGCTCCATGCGGCGGAGTGCTTCCTCGCCATGGGCGACAAGCGCAATGCGGCAAGCTCGCTCGAGGCGCTGGAGGAGTATTGCCCGAAGGACACAGACGTTGGCCGCGAATACCGCGCGAAGGCCGCCAAGCTCCGCGAGCTCATCGGCGAAGAGGCGTTTGCGGCCCTTGCGAAGGAAGACGAGAAGAAGTAGTTTCGAAGTTTCGGGGTTTCGAAGGTTGAAAAGTTTTTTGAAGGTTTGAAAGTTTTACGTAACCTTGATGGAGATTGCGTGTATACAGGGTGAAGCAGAAAACGCAACACCGAAAGGAGCAAGAACATGCCTATCGAATTCAATACAAAGGCGCCGCAGACGCAGATGCAGACGACAACGCCAGCGGACCAGATCGCAAAGATGATCGGCGACAGCACGAAGGCCAAAGAGGTGGTGTCGAAGGCGCTGGAGGTTCTCGCAGGCGCCAACCTCAGCGTCACGAAGTCCGACAACGCGGGCGCCGATGGCGTCGCCGAAAAGAAGACGAGCGGCGCGACGAACGTTCCATCGCTTGACAATCCCGGAGACCCGAAGCAGGTCGAGGCCAATCTCGAGAAGCTCATCTCGTATCTGCAGCTAGAGAACGAGGATCTCCAGTCCAGTCAGGCGAAGGACCGCATAGAGCTGCAGCAGGACAGTCTCGACCGCGAGCACGACGATCGCATGGAGGAGATCGACAAGAGCATCAAGAAGATGAAGGACGCCGAGAAGTCCGCCAAGGTCAACCGCTTCTTCGGCTGGCTCGGCGCTGTCCTCTCGGTTGTCGCGGCAGTGGCGCTCACGGTTGTGACCGGCGGCGCTGCGGCGGGCTTCGCAATAGCCGGCGCAGTGCTGGCGGTCTCGTCTCTCGTCCTGAACGAGACGGGCGCGATGGACAAGCTCACCGAGAAGCTGGCCAAGCATCTGCAGGAGACTTACGGCATGAGCAAGAACGACGCCCAGCTCGCCGCCTCGCTGATCATCAACCTCACCATCCTGGCGGCCTCGCTTGCGTGCAGCATCGGCGGCATGGTGGCGGGCTTCAGTTCGGCGGCCTCGGCCGCGGCGAAGGCTGCAGACACGGCGGCGAAGGTCACGAACACGGTGTCGCAGACGGCGAAGAACATCCAGAACACGGTCACCATCGCGAACACTGCCGTCGGCACGGGAGCACTTTTCTGCGGAGGCTTGAACACCTACTTCATGAAGAGGTCCGAGGACGCCAAGGCGGACGTCACCGAGCTTGAGAAGTTCATCACGGCGCTCCAGCAGCGCCTTGACGAGAGCGAGGAGGAGCTTCAGAAGATCCTCGAGATGATACAGGCCAACATCGGCCAGGTCGCCGAGATGCTCTCGTCCGCTACTGACACCAGCTCGGAAATCGCGAGAAATATTGGCGCGATGGCGTAACCTTGCGGCCTGTCGCGTGTAAACTGCGTGAAACGGCTAATGAAAGGAGCTTTCAAATGAGCATCGAAATCAACACAGCCGCTACCCCGATAAACTGGGAAGTCCTTCTCTCGTCGCTCGGCGACGTCCAGAAGACCGACAGCGTGGACGGCAAGACCAATTTCACCATCACCACCAAGGTGGGCGACGAGACGCGGACCGAGACCGTCAGCATCCCTGACGACCTGGACATCCCGGAGGACGTCGACAAGGGCACGCTCGAAGGGCTTGTGGACAAGCTGGCGGACACCGGCCTTGGCTTCACCGAGGAGCAGATCGCCCAGATGAAGGACGCGATCACTGAGCTCTACAACAAGTCTGCCGGAGCCGTGAACGAAGTCAACTCGAAGTCCAGGGGCCACGTCATGTTCGATCTGTACGCGCTGATGGCGCTGATGATCGACGTGGCGCAGACGCAGCGCGATGCGGCGCGCGAAATGCGCACCTCCCAGAACCTGCTGATCCAGAAGTCGATCCAGAACCAGGCCGACAAGCAGCGCGCCGCGGCGATGGTGGGCATGATCGTCGGCATCGTATGCGGCGCGGCGACAGCGCTCGTGTCGATCGGCACGATGCTAGGCCAGGGCGTCGCCGCCAAGACGCAGAACCAGATCATGTCGCAGTCCGGCGCGGACGCGGCGAAGATGCACTCCTCTGCGCTCCAGAACACGGACAACGTGGCCACCGCGCAGGCGAAGCTCGACGCCGTCTCGCAGAAGGTCGGCAACGATGTGGCGACGCGCGTGACCAACGACTTCAACGCTCAGCTCGTGGACGACCAGGCTGGAAACCTCAAGACGAACCTCGACAACGCTAACGCCCGCGTCGAGACGGCGCAGCAGAATCTCGACGCGAAGAAGGGCGAGCTGCAGACGGCGCAGACGAATCTCGATCAGAAGCGCCAGACACTGGCGAGTGCGGAATCCGCCAGCCGCGAGAAGCAGGCGTACATCCGCAATGAGATGAGCGCCGGGCGCGAAGCCGATCCTGCGCGCCTTGCGGAGTTCGACGCCCGCACCGCTTCGCTCGAGCAGGCCAGGGCGGACGTCAACACTGCGCAGAACGACGTGCAGATCAAGCAGGGCGCGGTCGATCTCGCGAACAACGAGCTCACTAACGCCAAGACCGCCCAGACGCAGGCCAAGGCCGACTACGCGAAGACGGTGCAGGACATCGCGGCGCAGTACGAGGAGAAGTACCAGACAGCCGTTGACCGCCTCGCCAATCCGGAGCCCGGCGACGACGTGGCCCAGCTCAAGGCGGACGTCGAGTCCGCCAAGACCGACATGGAGATGGCGTTCGCCAAGGAGGCGCAGCTCCTCTCGCAGGACGGCGTGATGACGCCTTCCGAGCAGAAGGATCTGGTTGCCGCCGCGCGGGCGAGGGTGGATGTGACGATGGAGCGTGTGACGCAGCGCGTCGACTTCAAGGCGGCCGAGCGCAAGATGAGCACGCTGATGGGCGTCAACAACATCAACCAGGCGGTCGGCGGCGTGCTGCAGTCGACAGCGCAGAACCTGAGCACGATAAAGGCGTCCGACGCAACGCGCCAGGAGTCCGAGACCAAGAGGGAGGAGGAGATGCTCGACCAGACGAGGGATCTCTTCTCGCAGGAGCAGAAGCTGATCGACCAGGTCATCCAGCTCTTCTCCGCCGTGATCCAGGCCGAGAACCAGTCGATGAGGGACGCCATTCAGGCCTGACGGCCTGTACAGGGAATAGGTAATAGCGAATAGTGAACAGGTGATAGATGGCAGATGGAGGAGTGAATGGGTGATCTGATAAGGGCAGACGTTATCTCGGACAATACCGTCTACGGTGTACGGCAGATGCAGTACACCGTGGACGGCGTTTCGGGGAAGGACTTCGCCGACGCGGTGACGATTGCGGCGTTCAGGCAGTCCACGGCGATAGAGGCCACGGCTGGCAGCTATTCCGAGGTCGTCAGGGCACGTCAGAAGAAGGTCAGCGACCTTGGCGACGTGCTGGCGTATATCGCTGAGGCCACGGCCAAGCTGCCGGTGAAGAACGGCAAGTCCACCGACAAGGTGACGGTGAACAACGCCTCCTGGGTGAGGAATACCTGCAGCTCGTACGGAATCACGTTCAGCTGGGACGGCGACAAGATGTCGCGCGCCGACATCCAGAAGGCGCAGACGGAGGTCCAGTACCAGATGGACAGGGAGGACAACAACCTCCAGCAGGACATCGTCTCGCTGCAGTCCTACATCTCGAAGCGCGACAATGCGTTCTCCACCGCCGCCAGAGTGGTCAGGAAGTCGCTCAACGCGTCGGAGTCCACGATCGGCAACATCGGGAGATAGGAAAGTTTGAAGGTCTGAAAGTCTGAAAGGAGAAATCGGCATGGCAGGCATAACCACTCAGGAAGTCGGTCTCAGCATGGACTGGGGCGTAAAGGGCGTGGAATACAAATACGATACGAAGAAGGTCGATTTTCAGGACCTTATGATCGCCATATCCCAGAAGCGTGCGACGACCGTGGAGGGAGAGGTTGTGCCGCTTTCCACGCGCATCAAGAACCGCAACAAGGAACTTGAGCAGCTGGGCGACCTGCTCGCCATCTTCACCCAGACCCAGTCGAGCTACGACAGCGAAGCGGAGGGAAGCGCGGTTGCATCGGTCCGAGGCGTGACGGAGGAGATGATTCCCCTTGCCTGCGAGGCGTACCGCAGAAAGGGCGGGAATCCCGGCACGACTATTGGCTGGTGGAACTCTGATGGCTGGACCAAAGCGTCGGTCGAGGGCATGTTGCAAGAGCTGAAGTCGATGATCGACGCGCGCAACAACGAGTCGCAGAAGGACATGAAGCGGCTGGAGTCTCTCGTCGACCGCCGCGACGAGGCGTTCTCCACCGCGACGGACCTCATGAGCGAGATCAGCGACACCAGAAGCACACTGATAGGCAACCTATGATCGAAGCAACCAGAATAGCCACCAACGTCAACGCGCCCGAGGAAAGCTCGGCGATCAACCTGTACTCCACCGGGCTGGAGGGCGGGTCGAACCTCACCATCGGCCAGCTTGCGATCGCGGTGTCGATGCGCTCTGCGGCTGCGTACGAAGCGCAGAGCGTGTTGAAGATGAACCGCATGACTGCGGGCTCTGAGATTCTCAACACAGCCGCCGGGTACATGCAGGAGATCGCGGAAGGTTCGGACAACTGGGCCGAGATCAAGGCGTTCTGCCGGAATTCGCTGGGAATCACCTCAGATCTCCCGGACGACATCGACACCTACGAGAAGCGCATGACCGCAATAAATGCGATGAAGGCGAAGGTGGATGCGCTCACACAGAGCCAGCAGACGGACATGATCGACCTGCAGACGCTCGTCAACCGTCGTGACGTCGCGTATTCCACGTCGTCCAACATCGTCAGGGCGCTCTCGCGCTCCATGAGCGGCAACGCAGCAAACTTCTAGCTTTTTTGAGCGCTTTTTCTGGTCGCAAAGCCGATTTTATGGTAAATTATTTGGTCAGCGGATTTTAGACGCAGCGAAAACAGCATCTTCTCAAAGGAGCGTTATGGCGATAGAGACAGTAGAGTTCGACCTTTCGATGGTGAACCCAGACGACGGGCGGTATCTTACCGCGCGGGCGTACACCATTGACGGCGTGAACAATATCGACGGCTCGCCCAGGGAGCTTTCCATAGGCCAGCTGGTGATGGCGATATGTCTTCAGCGCGCGGCGGAGCTCGAGGCCGCAATCCTCGAAAAGATGGACGTCATGGAGGGCACATCAGCCATGCTCGAGATATTGACGAACATCGAGACGGAGATACTCGAGGGCAACGTGAACATGGACAGCTCCAGTGTGACGTACAAAGGAAACACGTACACCTACAAGCGTTTTCTCGCTGACGTCGTGGGAATTGCCAACGTGCCCGATTCGGCCAATGCGGACTCCGAGGAATTCATATCGGCGATCGAGTCGAAGATGGACGAGAAGAACTCGTTCAGCCAGCAGACGATGATTGAGCTGCAGTCGCTCACCAGCAAGCGCGACCAGAGCTACGACATGGTGTCGAACGTGCTGAAGAGCCTCAATACCGTGCTGGTTGGCATTGTGAACAACACGTAGGCGACAATTGGCAACGGAGGATTGAACGGCGGTTGAAAACGGCAGTTGACAGACTTGCGGCGGCAATAGGGTATCCCGACGGCGATCCGACGGGAACGGCGGTGCGTATTCTGCGCGTGGACGGCATGGAGGTGGAGGCCGAAGAGCGCGACGGGCGCATCGTCCTGTCGTATGCGCTCGACGGCGAGGCGGCTCTTCTGCCGTCGCTTGCAGAGTACGCGGCGGGACGCATGCTGAAGGAGGAGGCGACGCTCGCGTGGGACGCCGAAGGCGCCGGCGAAGGGCGGGCGATTCTATGGCAGGACGCTTCGTCGTCGGCGGGCGAGCGCGAGCTTTCAAGGCTTTTCGAGACGTTCATGGACTCCTGCGACTGGTGGCGGGCAAGGGTGGAGGCCCTGCGCGGAAGCGAGGCCGCTTCGCCGGAGGAAACGATGATGATACGGCCCTAAGGAGAATGTGGAGATGATTTCACGGAGACAAATCTCAGGCAAGAGAAGAAAGGCTGGAGACGTCGCGGGCGGGCGCGTCTCGCGTCTTGCGTCCTGCGTCATGATGGCCGTTCTTGCGCTGGGCATGTTCTGCATGCAGCTTCCCGCGGCGCCCATTCCGTGGAAGCTGCCCACCTACACGCTCGTGGCGAGGAACATGGACCTTCGCGTGGCGCTTGACACCTTCGCCGTGGCGGAGGGACTTTCCGTGGTGATGTCGCCCGCGGTGACGGGCGTGTTCTCAGGCGACTTCAAGGACGTGCCGCCGGCCGACTTCCTGGACAAGATCGCCACCACCCACAACCTGATCTGGTACTACGACGGCGCCGCTCTCTATCTCTACGGCTCCGGAGAAACGTCGACTATGCTCATCGACCTCCAGTACATGAAGGCCGCAGAGGTGCGGAGCATGCTTGCCGAGCTGGGAGTGGAGGACGCCCGCTTTCCGCTTAAGACGACATCGAACGACGAGCTGATCATGGTGGCGGGTCCGCCAAGATACGTCAGCCTCGTGGCGGAGATGATCGCTAAGGCCGACAAGCTGCGCGAGAAGCGCACGTACAACGAGGTGGAGACGCGCATCTTCCCGCTGAAGTACACGTGGGCGGACGACGTGAGCTTCCGCGTGTCGAGTCCCGAAAGCGCGCTCGCCATTCGCGGCATCGCCCGCGTTCTCGACGAGATCGTGAACGACTCGCAGAGCAGCAGCAAGGCCCGCGACTCCAGCACCACGAACGAAGTGTCGGCCGTAGAGTCGCAGATGCAGCAGATGTTCCGCCCGGTCATCCGCGCCGAGAACCGCCTCAACGCCGTGCTCGTGCGCGACGTCGTGTGGCGCATGCCGATGTACGAGAAGCTCATCCGCGAGCTCGACGTGCCGCAGAAGCTCGTGGAGATCGACGTGACGGTGCTGGAGCTTTCGAAGAAGGACGCCCTCGACTGGCAGCTTTCGCTGGCGCATGCGACTTCGTGGGGCCATTCCGGCACAGGCGCCGGTCAGAACGCCGGCAACCTCTTCAGCCCGGAGAACATTGCCGGCATGGGCTTCGCCGGCGCGCTCACGCACATCCACTCCGCATACAGTCTCGCGGCGTCGATCAACGCGCTCAAGGAGAAGGGCAAGGCGCGTTCCATATCTCGCACCGCGCTCTTGACGGTGAACAACCTCGCTGCTGAGCTCACCGACACGCAGAGCTACCATGCGAAGGTGGTGGGCACGGAGGTTGCTTCGCTCGAAGAGGTGCGGGCGGGCACGAAGCTGCAGGTGAAGCCGAGGATCATGGGGAATGCCACCACCAACGCGCCGAACCAGGTGTGGCTGTCGCTGGAGCTTGACGACGGCGGGTTTGAGTCGATAACCGTGGATGCGATGCCGATGTCGCGCTCGTCGACGCTCCAGACGCAGACGGCGGTGTTCGAGAACGAGAGCGTGATGCTCGCCGGCTATCTGCGCGACATCGAGGAGGACGCGGGCTGGGGCATCCCCTGGCTGCGCGACATCCCGTGGATCGGATGGATATTCGGCGGAAAGTCCACGCGCAAGGAGACGGTGCAGAGGATGTTCATCCTCAGCCCGCACGTCGTTGACATCGACCAGGAGATGGTGGCAAGGATGCAGGCCACGCGCCTGAGGGACGTGAAGGAGGCCGAGGCTATGGAGGACGATGCCGACGAGAGCGACAACGACCGCAAGCGCCGCGACCTGGAGCGCGCCAACATCCGCGAGCGCCGCAACGAGAAGTCCGACGACGACCTCCGCCGCCGCAAGGCCGAGCTTGACCACGAGAAGGCCATGCGCCAGATTGGGCGCGACCGCTGGAAGCTCACGCTTGACGACGAAGTGCAGGGCTGGAAGGCCAAGGAGAAGCTCGAACGCGAGAAGTTCGACGCCGAAGTGGAGGCGAAGAAGGCTGAGGCTGAGGCCAGAAAGGCCGAGACTCCGCCGGCGCAGGACGAGCCAAAGAAAGAAGAGGCCAAGAAGGAAGGCTGAATGGAAGACGCGGTGACGATAGAGGGCGGCTTCGCTGAAGTCGGTGCCGGGCTGTGGCTTATGGGCCATGGCCAGCCGGCGGCTTTCTTCGGCAAGGCGTCGCGCCGCGTCAGAAGGGGATGGCGCGTGCGCGACAGGCAGCATCTCGACCTCGTGGAGACCACGGGGGCCGCGAAGTGCTCCAACTCCTCGCGTCCGTTCCTCACGCTCATTCCGTGCGCGGCGCCCGTGTTCGCCGTCTCCTCCAAGGTGCTGTTGGCTCCGGCCGGCGCGCGCAAAAGCGCGCGCAGCGTCAAGCTCGTTCCGATGAGCGTGCGCAGCGCGGTGTGCGTGACTGAGTTCGGCTCGTCGTGGGTTGTGATGGCCACTGCTGGACGTACGGCGAGGGTGGCCCTTGCAGAAGACGAGACATGTTCCGTGAGGCCAGAGGCGGCGGTGGCGTGGACGGGGAAGATGCCCACGGGATTCTGTCCGAAGCTTTCGGTGTGGGACATTCTGCTGCCGCGCGGTCCGCGCGATCTTCTCTTCACGTTCTACGGTCCGGGCGTCGTGTGGTTCGAAGGTTCAAGCCACATGGCAGCCCAACAGCCAAATCGCCAAACCTTTTTCCGGAGGAGGGCCTATGGCGCTTGACGCGGCACAGATTCTCCGGCAGACGTATGCGGCCGGCGTGGAGGCGATGCAGATGCGCGAGATGGCTGAGGCCGGGCGCGTGGCGCCGCCCGTTGCGGAGCGCGGCGAGATAATGGGCACCTCCTTCGTGGTGCAGGCGGATCCTCTGGCGGAGCTGCAGGACTCGATGGAGGAGCTGTCGTTCCAGTTCGAGGAGAAGGAGTCCAAGAGAGTCGCCGACCGGAAGATGGGCGAGATGCAGGGACCGCGCACCGCGCTCGTGAATGCGGTGGAGTCGTGGATGGCCATGCTGCCGGACATGCCGGGCCGCGACGCGCTCGTCCGCATTCTGCGCAACCTGCGCGCCGCGCAGGCAGATGGATCTGCCGACGCGCGCGAGCTGCTGAAGGACGTATCGCGCGGTTCCACCGACCCGTCGCATCAGTTCGCGATGCTTGACATCCTGGAGCAGGCGTTCGGCGAGGGTGAGGAAGAGCTGCGTGCGCTCGTGCGAGAGGCGAAGGCGAGGCTCGCGCAGGAGAAGGGTCCTGAGATACGTGCCGGGCTTAACCTTGCCGAGGAGATCAACGCCAGGGCCTCCACTCCAGAGGAGATGCGCGAGCTGCGCGACATGTACAGGAGCGAGGTCGTTGGCTTCACGAAGCCGCAGGACTGCTTCCGGGCGCTTCTCGCCGCGCGCGGCGCCGCCGGCATTGGAGACGCAATCGAATTTCTGATAGCGGGCTGCGGCGCGGATCTGAAGTCGCAGACGCCTTCGCTGGAGGCCGCAGCGCTTGGGCGCATCCTCACGGATCTTCAGTGCGTGCAGGTGCTTCAGACCGTTCTGGAGGCGCTTTCCGCGCTCGGCTTCAGGATGCAGAAGCAGTTCGGCGAGAGATGCGTTCTCGACGGCGAGCAGATGACGGGCCGCGTCTTGGACTTCACGGAGCAGTCCTTCGTCGCGGCGCCGGGAATCGCCGCTTTCATCGGCGACTGCGGCATCGCGCAGCTGCTTGCGCGCATGGATTTCGCGCGCGAGCTCACGGCGCTCTTCAGAAAGCTATCGCCGCGTCTCTTCGCCCGCGAGGGCGACAGACAGCGCCTCGTTGACGCGGCGCAGGAGCATCTCGACGATCTCATCGCCGAGGAGAACGACGCCATGGCGGAAGGAGGCGCAGCATGATGGTGCCCGCATGGCTAGACACGATGGTGAAGGAGTTCGGCCGTTCCGCCGGAGTGCAGAATTTCGCGCTCGGGGAGCGCGGGGCGGCGGCGCTCTCGTTCGAGACGGGTGCGGAGCTGCGGCTCGAGTATGCGGGCGAGGAGCTTGTGATGGCGGTGACGGTGCCGGGCGGCGATCTGCGCAGGCTGCTGGCGCTTTCGCATCCGCGGGCCAGGCATGGGGGCTTCCGCATGCGCACGGGCGTGATCGCGAGGTCCGGCCGCCGCGTGATGGCGGTGCGCATTCCTGAGCGCGACGTGACGCTTCCGGCGATCAACTCAGCGTTCACGGCGCTTTGGCGCGCGGCAGGAGAGTTGGGAGGCGCAAGATGAGCATCGGAATTTCCAGAACGGCCGAGCCGCTTCGGTTCGACGTGGGCATCGGCAGCGCGGGCTACGCCGACGTGATCGATTCGCCCGTCGCAGGCCAGCCGCAGAAGGCGCTTATGCCGGGCTCCACCACCGTGTCGCATGCGGTGGACGCGCTCTTCCCCACCGACCGTTCGGTGGGCGGCGAGATAATGCGCGCCATGGTGGCGGGAAACACGTCGTACCTGCGCACGCCCAGCGGCTTCTCGGAGGCCGCCCGTGGCGCAGCCCGCTCGCTTCGCTCCCGCGGAACAGCCACCGCAGACGACGCGGCGCGCGAAATCGAGAACCTGCTCGCTGACGCCGACCTCTTCGAGCATTACAGAATGGCGTTACTGGAGACGTGATGGCAGGAAGACTGACAAATTTCACTAACGTGTTCAGCCGGTTCGGCGACCTTGTGCTCGCCGTTCTGGTGGTGTGCGTCATCGGGCTTCTCATCATCCCGCTGCCAACGCCCGTGGTGGACCTGCTGATCTCCATCAACCTGATGATCTCCACGGTGATGCTGATGCTGTCGCTCTACCTGCCCAGGGCGCTTGCGTTCTCCACGTTCCCGTCGATGCTCCTCTTCACCACGCTGTACCGGCTGGCGCTCAACGTGACCACGACGAGGCTCATCCTGCTAAAGGCCAACGCCGGCGAGATCATCTACACGTTCGGCAACTTCGTGGTGGGCGGCAACTTCGTGGTGGGCGCGGTGATCTTCCTCATCATCACGATCGTGCAGTTCGTGGTGATCGCCAAGGGCGCAGAGCGCGTCTCAGAGGTGGCGGCCAGGTTCACGCTCGACGCGATGCCCGGCAAGCAGATGTCGATCGACGCCGACATGCGCGCGGGCGCCATCGACCAGGAGACGGCTAAGCAGCGGCGCAACGAGCTCGCGAAGGAGAGCCAGCTCTACGGCGCGATGGACGGCGCGATGAAGTTCGTCAAGGGCGACGCGATCGCCGGTCTCATCATCACCTCAATCAACATCATCGGCGGCATACTCATCGGCATGCTGATGTTCGACAAGGACGTCGGCTGGTGCGTCAAGCGCTTCGGCATCCTCACCATCGGCGACGGACTCGTCAGCCAGATCCCCGCGCTGCTCATATCCATCACCGCCGGCATCATCGTCACCCGCGTCGGGCAGGAGAAGGCGAATCCGCTCGGCGTGGACATCGTCAACCAGATATTCGCCCAGCCCAAGGCGATCCTTCTCGGCGCGGGCATGTGCATCCTCATCGGCCTCATCCCCGGCTTCCCGAAGCTCCAGCTCTTCGGTCTCGCCGCCGCCACCGGGCTCGTGGGCTGGTCGCTCGTCCGCAGGGCCCGCGCCGCCAGGCTCGCGGAGGAGAAGGGAGTGGATCCGCTCGCCGCGGCCGCCCCGAGCACGGATCCCGGCGGGCAGAAGAAGAAGAAGAAGAGGGACGGGGGCGACTTCTCCATGGTCACGCCGCTCATGGTGGACATCGACGCGGAGGTGCGGAGCTCGCTCACCTACGACGAGCTCAACGACAAGATCATGGACATCCGCCGCGCCCTCTACCACGACCTCGGCGTGCCGTTCCCGGGCATCAACCTTTCGCTCAACTCCTCGCTCGCGGACGGGCGCTACCGGCTGCTCGTGAACGAAGTGCCGGTCTCGGAGGGGCAGCTCCGCTCGGGCTACGTGTTCGCGCTGGAGTCCGCCGAGAACCTCGAGGTCACGGGCGTGTCGTTCGAGAAGGGCCGCCCCTTCATCGCGGGATACGAGACGTGCTGGGTCAAGGAGGAGGACAGGCAGCGCCTTGACGAGAGCGGTATCCGCTACCTCGACATCAACGGCGTGCTCACCTACCACCTCTCCGGGGTCCTCAAGCGCTACGCCAACGAGTTCCTTTCGCTGCAGGAGACGAGGCTCCTCCTGGACCACATGGAGAAGGAGGCTCCCGAGCTCGTCAAGGAGGTCCAGCGCGTGCTCCCGATACAGAAGATCACGGACGTCCTGCAGCGCCTGGTCCAGGAAGGCATATGCATCCGCGACCTGAAGCGCATCATGCAGTGCCTCATCGAGTGGGGCCAGAAGGAGAAGGACACGGTGCTCCTCGTGGAGTACGTAAGGAGCGCGCTTTCGCGCTACATCTCCTACAAGTTCTCGGGCGGGCAGAACATGATCGCCGCGTACCTGCTGGATCCGTCGCTGGAGGAGAAGATAAGGAAGTCGGTGCGGCAGACCTCCGGCGGCAGCTACCTCGCGATGGACCCCCAGACCGTCCGCTCCATCCTCGCCGTGCTCAAGCGCACGGTCGGCGACCTCTCGCGCATCCAGCAGAAGCCGGTGGTGATAGTCTCGGTGGACATCCGCCGATACTTCCGCAAGATGATAGACAAGGACTACTACGAACTGCCGGTGCTCTCCTTCCAGGAGCTGTCGCCGGAAATAAACATCCAGCCGCTCGGACGGTTGAAACTGTGAGGAAGGCCCGCGAAGCAAAATGAGTTGGATGCTGAAGATAACCGAAGGTCCGATGAAGGGCGCCGAGA
>CAMIVJ010000032.1 GCA_946401765.1 uncultured bacterium
GACTGAGAATGAGGCTGCCGTCCTGCACCTCTAGCGAGACGTGGCCGGGCAGGCCAGTCTTGTCGAGCGCGAAATCCTCCTTCGTCGCGCCCTCGGGCAGATTGCCGATGAGCGTCTGCGCGCCGCCGCCGTGGCGGCCCCTCACCTTCACCGTCACGTGTCCGCTCGCCGGCGGCGTAAAGCCGTTGAGTGTGACCGCCGCGACGTCCGCGCCGAGCTGCGAAACGTCGAGGTCGAGAATCGCACCCGCTTCGCAGACGACCGCGCTGCCGATCGCGAGGTTTGAGGCGCGGGCCACCTTGAGCGTCGCGCCGGACTTCACATTGATCGTGCCCTTTCCGGGTGTGGAACCATCATTGAAAAGAAGCGTCGCCGTATCCTTGACGTTCAGCGTGCTCTCAAACCCATTGTTGCTTGTCGTATTGAACACGACCGTGCCGATGCCCTCCACGTTCACAACTCCGCCGGCGTAACCGCCAAGTCCGCCTTCGAACGTGACCGTGCGCGCCACCCTAGGATCGTCGTAGTCCGTCGTGCCCAGCGTAAGGACTCCTTTCTCAAAAACCCAAATGGCCTGATTGTTGTTTATATACGGATTCGTCGCCACCGCGTAGTCGGCGTATGGATCGATGCGCACCGTCCCCTCAACCGCGTAGTATGGGTTACAGTTTGCAAGCCTGCGGTTGTTCAGGAATGAGAAGCCTCCCGCACCAACGATGTATTCCGCCGTTCCGCTTACGGCGTTAAGCCGGAATCTGGGATTGTTTGCCTCGCCTATCGTCCCCGCATCGACGATCTTCCCGACTCGCAGTTTCCCGGATGAACTTTCACTGTAGATGTATCCAAGGCTATGGACATATTTGGGATACTGCGTATCGACCTTGAACTCGTCCATCACGATCGTGCCGTTGTTCCGCCTGAACGCCGGATCATATCCCGAGTGCACGTGCGTACCCAACTTCACCACCTGGCCGCTCTCTACGATCGCCCGCCTCGCATAGACCGCGCGCGGCACTACGACGCTGCCATCGGACGAGACAGGCAGCATATCGACGGGGAGAGGCGCGGCGTCACCCGCCGCGAACTCGTCCGCGTCGTACTTCACGAACGACACGTTGTCGATCTGCGTTGCGTAGCTGTTGTCGTATCCGGAAAGAGTCGAGAACGAAATGACGCACTCGCCCGCCTCCGGGATGAAGACAAGCCCGTTGAACTGCGACACCTCGTAGTATGTGGCCCCGTTTCCGCCGGTGGAGAGTGGGGTGAATTCCGCATAGCCGCACACGTCCGTCGTCGCTCCGCCGTCCTTGACCTGAAGGACGTTCACGGACGTGGGGATCCCGCCTTTGTTCCAACCCCAGTGGACAAAGGACAGGTGGTAGTATCCGGCCTCGGGAACGTCGAAGCTCTGCTGGGCGGAAAGCCCGGAATTGCGGAAGTACAGCGCATACACGCCCAGGGCGTGAGGCGTCTGGCCATCGGCGTTGAAGCCGACCCCCGGCACGGCAAGTCCTAAGTTGTCATTGCGGCTTCCAGTCCATCCTGGATTGGAGTAGTCGGACGCCGTGCTTCTTATGTAATTGCCCCCCGTTCCGCCGCCCGCGTCGAACGAGCCGTTCTGGACGAGGTTCTGCGCGCCGCAGCGGTTGACGACGACGTTGTCGATGATGTTTGCGGTAGCGACGGTCGTGTTGACGGGACTGTAGAACTGGAGCGTGTATGTTCCCGCCTCGGGGATCTCGGCATAGCAGTTGCAGGCGCGCTCCTTGCCGCAGTAGGCGTCGTAGTGATTGACCGCGCCGATGGTGTTCGTCGTCGAGCCGTGCACGAGCCTGACCTCCGTGGAATACTGATTTTGGTTTTCCGCCCAGCCGAGATGCGTAAACGACACGCGGTAGAGTCCCGGCTCGCTGAATTCGATCTCCTGCTGCGCGAGGGATGTGTCCGCCTTATTCACGTTGCGGATGAAGAGGGCGTACTTGCCGGGATTCCAGTACGTAGCCTTGAAGTAGCCGCCCATGTTGTACGCGCAGAGTCCCATCCAGTTGTTGGCGTCCGCCACGCCGCCGCCGGTCCAGTGCGGATTCGAGTAGCCGTCGCCGCCGATGCGCGTGTAGTTGTTGCCGGAGATGGCACCCTCCTCGAAGTTGCCGTTCTTCACGAGGTTCACGTCGCCGCAGCGGAAGAACGACACGTTGTCGAAGGCGTTGCCGCCGTTGCCGGAACTCGGCTGCGAGAACCGGAGCGTGTAGCTTCCCGTCTCAGTGACGTTCACCGGCACGGAAAACCTCTGCGCGGCCTTGGACGCGGTGTTCGGCGCCAGAGAGGCGATGAAGTCCGTCGTGTCGCCATGAATGATTTCCACCGTCATCGTGCTGCTGTTCTGCCCCTGCCAGGCCCAGTAGTCGAACGACAGGCGATAGCACCCGGTCTGGGAGATCGTGATTGTCTGTTCGGCCGTCGACGCCTGTCCCGCGCGGAGAAACATCGCATACGTCCCGATGTCGAAATTCACGTTCATAAGAAATGCGGACGTCTGAATGCAAAGCCCCGCATACCCGGTAAGCGTCCACGGAGAGGCATTGAATCCCTGTCCGTCGCTCCAGTACGCATACGTTCCATTTGCGCGGCTGCTGATGACTGGCATGTAAGTGCCTTGGTCCTCGAACGCGCCGTTGACGATCAGGTTCGCTCCGGCGAACGACGAAAGCGCTAATGCGGCGCAGACGGCGGCCACCACAAGCGCCCGCATGGCCTTTTCAGACCTTCCGGAAAACCTCTTCGACATGATCTTTCTCCTTTTTTGACAGAATAATCACACCAAGAACTGGCTCGCACACAGGAAGCCTAGCACGAATTTGGCTAATAGCATATCACCCCACCCCCTGTTAGTCAAGGATAACTTTCTGATCTTTTGGCGGCGTTCCCGCGCACCGCCCCGACCTCGACGAAGTAGTAGGCGTTGGTGTTCACATCGGAAGTGTGCGGCGAAAGAACAATGCCGGGAGGGCCAGCCCCCTGGCCGCTCAGGTTCGTACAGCCATCTCGGCGGCGACGCATGGAGGGACGAGGTCGGCAATGGATTCGCCGGAGACAAGGCGGCGGCGGATTTCCGTTGAGCTCTCTCGCGTGCGCGGATAGGGCACGAACGTGCAGAGCGTTCGCAGGGTATCGTAGTCTTTCCAGAGCGGCAGCTTGGCGACGTTGTCCTCGCCGATTATGTAAAAAAGCTCTGCGCCCGGGAAGCGTGCCGCAGCGGCGCGCACTGTGTCGATCGCGTAGGAAGGCCCGTCGGCACGGTGTAGTTCAATGTCCCAAGCCTCGAACTTTGGGTTCATCTCCGCCACGCGCCGCACAAGCTCCCAGCGTATGGAGTCCGCAAGCCCTCCAGGCACGTCGGTTCCGCTCGTGCCCACTTTAAATGGGTTTACCTTTGCGGGGATGAAGAGAATCTTGTCGAGGCGCAGATCGGCAATCGCCCTTTCGGCGATCCCCACATGTCCCGAATGGACAGGATTGAAGCTGCCGCCGAAAAGACCAATCCGCACGGCGCGCCTCCTACACGGCCTTCCACTCGAGCGTGAGGTCGATTGAGCCCTGGCTATGCGTGAGGCATCCGAGAGATATCGCGGTCACGCCAGTGGCGGCCACTTCCTTCGCCCTGTCGAGCGTGATGCCGCCGGAAGCCTCGGTCTTCGAGATGCCGCGGCACATCTTCACGCATTTCTTCATGTCGGCGCAGCTCATGTTGTCGAGCATTATCCACTCGGGTTTCGCCTTGAGCGCGCTCTCGCACTCGCGAAGGCTCTCCACCTCCACCTCAACGTCGAGGCGCGGAAACGCCTTGCGTGCAGCAAGCACGGCCTCGTCGAGAGCATCAGGCGAGCCGCCGCGCCAGAGACGGCGGTGATTGTCCTTCATGAGAATACGGTCGTAAAGGCCCATGCGGTGGTTCGAACCGCCGCCGCACAGAACGGCATACTTCTCGAAGACACGCAAGCCGGGAGTGGTCTTGCGAGTGTCGAGAATCAACGTGCCCCAGCGCTTCGTGGCGTCCACGAACTTGCGCGTGAGGGTGGCCGTGGCGCACATGCGCTGCATGAAGTTGAGGGCTGTGCGTTCGGCCGCGAGTATGCTGCGCGCGCGGCCCGTGAACTGCAGAATCGTCTCGTTGGGCTTCACCTGCGAACCGTCGGGCTTGAGAATCTGCACCTTCACAGAATGATCCACCGCCTTAAGGACGGCAGCCGCCACGGTGGCGCCAGAGACTACGCAGGGGACGCGCGCGTAGATTTCGCCAGTGGCCTTCGCCTTGGGATCAACGAGCGCCTCGCTCGTCGCGTCGCAGCGGCGGGAAAAACAAACGCGGGACGCAGACCCCATGTCTTCGTCCAGCGCAAGCAGAACGGCCGCGCGTGCGCGCGGCGTCTTCATTATGTCCATCATGGCGCGAGCGCTCAAGCGACTACACGTCGCGGATGAGCTCCCAGTTCATGTACAAGAGCCAGGTGACCACACCCATGAGGGCAATCGCAAGCAGCGAGCCCACGAGCGCGATTGTGGCGCTCGTCTTGCCCACACCGTTCGGATCGCGCCCGGCGTTGGGATCAAGGTCGAGCTTGAAGCGGTCGGCAATGGCAGCGCGTCCAGTTGCGGGCGCTGGCGCAACCGTTTCAGGTTCTGATGATTTCTTGAGTTTCATGACGACTCCTTTTCCAAAGCGGTTTCTATTGTATCAAAAAATGACTTTACATGGAAATGGTTTTTAGTGCGTAGTGCTTAGTGCTTAGAGAGGATGGTGATTATCAGCGGAAGAAGATGACCGTGCCTTCGTCAGGCACCCAATGAACGGCGTCCACCCACGCATGGCCAGGCGCCTCCATGTCTTCAATTGCGTGGAAGGTCCATGAGAGGACGTTTTTCTCGCCTGGCTTTGCCTCAATGCGCACCGTCTCCGTGATCCAGTCGGGATCGCTCGCCTTCTCCTCCACATGCGAAGGCTCTTCGCCCGTGAAGTCGGTGAAGCGCATGCTCACGCCTGCTGCGCCCACTATGCCGAACATCTTCGTGTCGCCAACCGAGAAGAAGAGACGTTCCGCCGTGAGGTCCCACTTGCCCGTGACGGTGCTCGCGTTCCACGGACGGTTCTGCGAGAGTATCTTCCAGCGGAAGGTGAGCGTGCCCGCGCCCTCGACTTCGGCGGACATGGTGAGCATGTCCTGCCCCCAGCCTGCGCCAGAGGACGGGATTGCCGCCTGCGCATAGTCGCCGCCAACGCCCGCCGCGTTCTTCACCTCGCTCCACGAACCGAGATGGTACTGCGATGTCTGGTTGAAGTCGAGCTGCTCGGCATCCACCGCGCGCGCGAGCGGATCGTCCTTCACCCAGTGCGCAACTAGATTTGTGATTCCTGCAGAGGGCGGCGCCACAAGATTCTCGGACGTCACCGGCGCGCCGGCGAGCGTGCGCCATTCGCTGAAGACGAACTTGGGAAGCGCGTTGGTCGGCGAAGGCAGCGCACCGTATGCCTCGTCAACTGTCACGGTGATGTTTGACACGGCAAGTCCGTTCTCGGTGAAAGCGCCGCCGTTCGCGTTGAGCGTCACGGTGTACGACTGCGCCTTCCAGCGCGCATATAGCGGAACATCCGCGCCGGCGGTGACGGTGAGGTTGCTCACCATGGCGCGGTCGTCGTACTTCACTGCGCCGGCGGACGTAAGGGCCCAGCCGATGAAATCGTAACCGTCCTTGCCGAACGCGCACGCGGGAAGAGGCGCAGGACGGTCGTATGTAAGAGAGACGGACGCCATGTCGTTCGTGGCCTTCGCGTCGTTCGGCTCGAACACGACATTGTACGATATGGGCGCCCACACGGCGTAGAGGATAACTGTCGCCTTGTCCTCCTCCGCCACGTTCTCCGTCGCGCCGTTCTCGAACTCCACCGAGCCGCGCGCCATCCTCGACCAGCCTTCGAAAGTGTAGCCGACGCGTGTGAACGTGCAGGCTGGCAGCGGCTCGCCGTCGTCGAACGCGCGCGACACGGGCTCCATCGACCCGGTTCCGCCGTTCTCGCTGAACGACACAGTGTATGTGTAGGCGCCCCACACAGCGTACAGGTCAAGAACGCCGGACTCGTTGAACGTGAAGTCGCCGGTGGAAACCATCTCGTTCGCGCCATGGTCGCTCGTTGTGGCGTCCGCGCTAAGCGCCCAGCCGAGGAACTTGTATCCCGTTCGCCCGAGTGCAGGATTGAGCGTGACGGTTTCACCGTACGATATGGGCTGCGTGCTGTAGATGTCCGAGGAGTAGTTGCGGTGGTAGTGGATCTCGTACGTCTTCGCCACCCACACGGCGTCCAGCGTCACAACAGCGCCCTGCGTGTCTGCGAGATTGCTCACCTGCGCGCCGTCGCGGTATGTGAGACCGGTGACCGTGTTCGTCCAGCAGCTGAAGCTGTAGTTCTCGAGCGAATAGCCGCAGGGCGTGAGGTACTGCGGAGTGTCGTATGTGAACGACTGCGCCGCCATCGTGCCAGCGCCGCCGCTCGCGCCGAACGTGACGGAGTAGGTGATGGGCGTCCACTGCGCCGTGAACGTCTGGTTCTCGAGCGTCCCTACGGTCTCGTCGCCGGTCCACGTGCGCCCCTCGCCTGTCCAGCCGTCGAAGCGGTAGCCCGTGCGAACGGGAACTGGGAGACTGCCGTACGTCTCGCCATAGGTGATCTGCTTAGAGCTCGGCTGCACTGTGCCGCCGTTCGCGTTGAACGAGAGGGTGAACTTCATCGGATCGACCACAAGGTTCGTCACGAACGTGGTGTACGATATTGCAGAGTTGCCCGTGTCCGTGTGGAATGGCACGGTCGATCCGTTCGATATCTCGCCCGTCGCGAAAGCCGGGCCGCCTGGCAGGGAAGCGGCGTAGTAGGGGAAGCGCGCCTTCTCGTAGCCGGGCTTGAGCACGGCGGAAAGCGAAGCCGTGTCAAGATTGTTCAGCCCCTGGACAATGCTGCTGGTGGCGGAAGGAGTGAAAGTGAGCCGGTTGGTCACGGAGGAATTGTTGAAAGTATATGCAATCGTCACGCTTTCAACGCTGTGGGACATCTTGTCGAAGTCGGCGATGTTGACATTGAGCGTGTCGGCCTGCGCCGAGAGCGCGAACAAGCCCAGAAGGAGCGCCAGAGGAGCTGATCTTTTCATGTTTGCACCTTCCTTTCCAAGGTTTCCCTATTCAAAAACAACCCGCCCGGACATTCGCCCGGGCGGGAGTGTGACCCAGGTTCGGTCCGTCTCCTATTACGACTCGGACGGCGCGGAGCTGCTGACCACCAGCTTGTAGAAGCGGCTGGCCTCGGCCGGATTGACGACTATCGAAAGCTTGACCTCGCCCTCAGCCTCCGCCATCTGCGTGGAGGGCGTGCCGCTCTCGTATTCGCCGCTCGCCACGACCTTCCATTCTCCGGAGAGGACGGGCGCCGTGTAGAGCGAGTACCAGAATCCACGCACGCCGTTCGCGATGGTTGCCTCAACGGTCACGGTGCCGTCGGGATTGTTGACAATGGTGAGCGGAGAGCTCTGGCCTTCGGGAGGAAGGGGCGTGAGCGCATCCTCGTCGAGCGAGAGAGTGGCCACAACGCTGCCGTCCTCGCGCGTCTCGACGCCGTCGAGCTTCCAGCCTGCGGGAACGTCTTCGACCACAGTCACCTGCGAGCCCTCGGGAAGCGCTGCGGCCTGCTCGGCTGTGAGCAGCACGTTCTCGCCGGGCTTCAGGTTGTCCATGGTCTCGTTCCACTTGATCGTGAGCTCCACTTCCTCCGGCGTGGGCTCCTCGGAATTGTCCGGCTCGTAGAAGCGCACGAGCGTGGCGTTCTGCCTCAGCCTGAAGGCGGCTGCGGCGTCATGGTAATTGGCCGTGATGTACTGCGACATCGCGGTGCCGCTTTCGATCGCCTCCCTGGTGACCTCGCCGGAGAAGAGCATCCAGTACGAATGCTTCCAGCGCTGTTCGTCGGCGTCGGTGAATGTGGTCGATTCGGGGGTGATGATGACGGGGGAGGTGTTGAGCTCCACCGATCCGCCGTCGGCGAGCGTGGAGCCGCTCGCCTCGCCACCGCCTTGGACGGCAGATGCGGGAATGGCTCCCGAAAGCTCCTCGATGCCTTCCTCAGTGATTCCGTAGGAGATCGTGGTCAGAGTGTATGTGGTGACTTCAGGATCCTCGTCGGACGCTCCGCCCGTGGCAAAGCGCGCGGTGATTGAGATGGGTGCGACGGGTGCGAAGCTCACGCTCGTGTTGGAGCGGTAGGCGTCCTCTGGGAGGCCTGCGGCGCCGCTGCCGTTCCAGCTTTCAAGAGTATAGCCTTCGGGAGCGTTCGCAGTGAACGTGGTGTACTGGCCGTAGGGATACCAGCCTGTGCCGGGCGTCACGGAGGCGCCAACGCGCGCCATGCGATCGGGGAACATGTTCACCGTCACCTTGACGTAGTTGGTGACGACCTGCCAGGTGAGCACGTACTCGTCGTTTTCGGTGAAGGCGATGTCAACGGAGTTGCCGTTGCCGCTCAGCTCCACGCCGGTGCGTTCATTGTAGAGTTTCCAGCCGCTGCAGCCCATGATCACGCCGTCCACTTCGTTGGTGAGCTCGCCGGCGGCTGTGGCGGTGATGGTCTCGCCGTTGCGGTAGCAGTCGGCATGCAGACCCCATCCAGGCTCGGGCTCGCCGGCTTCGCCGCCAGACGCCACCACCTTGAGGGAGTTGCCGGGTGCACGCAGCTCGTACTGCTCCCAGCCCATGTTCATGACGGCGAGCACGCTGGTGCGCAGCGCGTTCGTGGCGGCCTCGAGATCGGCCTCTGGCCATGAGGGGAACCTCTCGTATACCGGCTCGCTGCCGGTGGGGGCGTATGTGCTCACCACGATGTTCGACGTGGCGCTGACGGTTATGTTCGTGTACGTGCCGGGATCGCCGATCTCGGCGCCCTCATCGACTACCACGATGTTGGTCGTCGTGATGATCTCGGCCGTGGCCTCCGTACGCGCGTAGCCGTAGGAGAGTCGACCGTTCTGGAAGTACCAGCGGTAGTCGGAATCGACGCTGCGTGGCAGAAGCACCGTGTAGGAGGGCGCCATGTCGCCGTCAAGGCTGCCGGCGGCCGTGAAGTAGAAGACGTAGCGGTTCGTGAAGTCGTTCACGTTCGCGTCGTCTAGCTCGAAGATGTAGGCGAGCACCGCCTTGGTGTATGGATCGGCGGACTGTCCGCTGATGCGCAGGATGGCCTTGTCCTCGGCGAGCGCCGCCTCTACTGCGCCGGGCAGGCTGTAGCGCGTGGTGCTGTTGAGGATGGCGAATGGCACGATCCAGTCCGGAACGTCCTCGGCGAGCTGCGTCGCGGTTGTGGAATCGCGGGCCCTTGTGCCCACGGTGTACTCGGCCTCCTTGCCGTAGCAAGAGATCGTGAACGTGCCGGCGTTCGGCGGAACGCGCGTGGCGAACCAGCCGTCGTCGGTGCATTTCATGGAACGGGGAGCCGTGCTCTGCGTGCCGGTTTCGGGGTCCGTGACGAGGTCGGTGACGTCGTTGAACGTGACTTCAAGGCCGCCGATGGCGGGCATCAGCTGTCCAACCACGGGCACGATGTCGTCGTCTGCGTACGATATCATCGTGATCACACCCATCACCATCCGCGAGAGATAGGAGGCGCCGCCGGTGGTGGCGCGCGTGTCGATGTTGGGCAGGGCGTACCAACCGTCGCCCGTGCCGCCCCAGCCCATGAACACACGCACGCGCTCGGTGCCGTCGGCGTCCTGGCCGTATCCCACGGCGACAACGGCGTGGCCTTCGATGTACATGTCAACGGGGGCGCCTGCGGCGCACTGGCCGTAGATGACTTTTCTGAGGTTGTCCTCGCCGGGCTTCTTCGCGTTCCTGAAACCCACGAAGCGTGCGTTCTTGAAGCCGAACACCTCCTTGAGCGTGGTGGCGACCTCCTTGCAGCCGTCGATCGTCACGCCGGAGCCTTCATCGTCCCAGCTCATGCCCACGCCCACGCCGCAGTCGAACGCCACGCGGCCGATGATGTCGCGCTGGTCCGTGTTCAGGCGCATGTAGTCGGTCGCCTTGGTGCATCCGCTGAAGAGCGACCAGTCGATCGTGCCGCCCATGGTCTTGGCTTCTTCGCCGAACACCTCCTTATAGGGGACGTTTCTGAACGAGCACTTCTGCGTCTCGCTCTCGTAGCCCGACTGCGCCTCCATCACCGTATTGGAGGGATTCATGCCGTAGAACTGCACGAGCGCTGCTGCGGCGGTGGCCACGCAGCCGCACACCACCTTGCCGGGCGTATAGAGGTTGTAGCCTGCGCTACCTTCCTGGTTCCAGTGGGTGAGCGGCCCGCCCTTCTCAAAGCCCTTTGCTATGCACACCTCGGAATCCACTACGGTTCTGCCCACGGGAGCCGCCGCAAGGCGCGGCAGAGAGCCAACGCCGAGCTCGGCCCACTTGGCGCGCTCCTGCGCCGCCCATTCGGCCGCGGCGGCCTTCTGCTCATCGGAGGCGACGGGCGCGGGCGCCACGCTCATCAGATGCGCGCCAGCAGGCGCGTCCTCCTGATAGAGACCCAGGAAGCGCAGACGCTCGCGCATGTCGGAGGAAAGGATGGCGGGAAGCGGATGCTTCTTGGGAAGCTCGCCGGGGTCGCTGTCAAGCGCCACCATGATCGGCTCGATCTCGGTGACGGGCGCCACGAACACGCAACCGCCGCCTGTCATGGACACCTGGTGCCACAGAACGGTCTGCGCCTTGTTGGTGTCGCAGACAGTTCGCACCGTCACGGCCTCGCGCCCCGCACCGAAGTGTTCGTTGCGCAGAACCCATGCGTTCGCTGCGGCCTTCGCCATCTCGGGCGTGACCGACTCCGCGCAGGCGCCTAGCGCCAGCACGCTCAAAAATGCTGTCAAGATGCTCTTCTTCATGCCTACTCCGCCGCTTTTAATGCCTCGGACAATGGAGAAGTGTACACTCCCCCATGAAAATGCGCAACAATTATACACGATTTCTCAGAAAAACGAAATGGAAAAATTAATGTTTTATAACGCGCCTGTGGCGAGCGAACCGAACGTTGTGATGGGCGTGGTGTCTCGGTAGTTGTCCACGATCTGGCGAACGTCCTTGATTAGAGCGGAAAGTTCGTCGTACATCGCGCTCTCGCTGGTGAGCTTGCCCAGAGTGCCTTCGCCCTTCCCCAGACGCGTGGCCACGGCCGTGAGGTTAGAGACGAGGGTGGATGCGTCGTCGGCTAGCTGCTTGTCGTTGAAGGCGCGCGCGAGGAGGCCGTCACCCGTCTTGAGCTTCGCCGTGGCGGCCTTGACGTTCTCCACCGACTCCTTGAGGTCGGCCCACACCGCGTCGTCCTTGGAGAGTAGCTTGCCCATGGTGCCTTCGCCCTTCGAGAGGCGCTCGGAGATGTCCGCGGCGTTTGCCATCGTCTTCTTCACGTCGTCGTAGAGGGTGTCTTCCTTGGAGAGGAGCTTGCCCAGGGTGCCTTCGCCCTTTGCGAGGCGGTCGGATATCTCGGCCGTCTTGTCGAACGTCTTCTGCGCGTTGGAGAGCGCCTGCTTGGCGTCGGCGACAGCTGACTTCACGTCGTCGTACACCGTGTCGTCCTTCGAGAGGAACTTACCCGCCGTGCCTTCGCCGCGCTCCACGCGCGCGACTATCTTGTTCACGTTCTCTGCGGTCTCGTTCACGTTGGAGATGATGTTCTGCAGGGAGTTGCCGTCGGTGGCGTTTTTGAGCTTGCGGGCGATTTCGCCGAGGTCGCGCATCCAGTCGGCGGGCGGAGTTCCCTTGAAGACGGTGCTTTCCAGCGGCATCACCTCGCCCTTGCCTTCTTCCATCATGAGGAAGTTTCCGCCGAGCAGCGACGTGGAGGCCACGGTTATGTAGGCGCTCTCGCGCAGCACCACGTCGCGGTCCACCTTCACGGTCACCACGATGTTGGTGCCGCCGAGGGTGATGCTCTCAACGGTGCCCACCTTCATGCCGCGGTAGACCACGTTGTCGCGCTCCTTGAGGCCGCCCACCTTCTCGAACGAGATTGTGGCGGTGGTCTTGGCGCGTCCGGTGAGGATGTCCACGCCCGAGATCACTATCGTGAAGTACACAAGGAGGGCGAGCACGGCGACCATGAACACGCCCACGATGAACTCCGAGAATACGTCCTTGTTCTTTCTGCTCATAGCTTTTTCTCCAGAAGGTCAGGTGTGATGAACTGCGCGTCGAGGAATTCGCGCACTTCGGGGTTGGTAGAGCGCACGAAGGTCTCCGGCGCGGACAGCTCCACCACGTGGCCGTTCTTCAGCATGAGGATGCGGTCGGCGAAGAGCAATGCGCCCTGAAGGTCGTGCGTGACGACTATTGAGGTTATGCCGCGCTCGCGGTTGAGGCGGCGGATGAGGCGGTTGATCGTCACGGAGGTGACGGGGTCGAGTCCTGAGGTGGGCTCGTCGTAGAGGATGATGTCCGAATGTCTAACGATCGCGCGCGCGAGACCGGCGCGTTTCTGCATGCCGCCCGAGATCTCGGCGGGGTAACGGTCGGCCGCGTCGAGCATCTCCACGGCGGCGAGCGCCTCGGCCACGCGGCTCTCGACCTCGCCGTCGGGAAGGCGCAGGCGCTCGCGCAGCGGCAGAGCCACGTTCTCTGCCACGGTGAGCCATCCCAGAAGCGCGCCGCCCTGGAAGAGATAGCCGAACCTTTCGCGCACGGCCTCAAGCGTCCGCCCAGTGGCGGCGGATATCTCGACGTCCTCCAGCCACACCTTGCCGCTCGTGGGCGTGAGAAGGCGCACGAGGTGCTTGAGCGTGACGCTCTTGCCCGTGCCGGACGGTCCCACCACGGCAAGCACCTCGCCTTTTGCGACTTCGAACGACACGCCGTCGAGAACGGCGCGGCCGTCGAACTTCTTCACAACGTTCTCGAACCTTATCATACGCTGAACTCGAAGTAGAACATCCGGGTGACCATGTACCCGAACATGAGGATTAGGAGAAACGAGATGATCACGCTGCGCTGCGTGGCGCGTCCCACGCCCACTGCGCCGAGCCGCGTGGTGAAGCCCTCATGGCAGCCCACCGCGCCGATGACCACGCCGAAGATCGTCGCCTTCAGCAGCCCCACGAAAAGATCCTTCACGCCCGCGATCGAGATCGCGCTTGCCATGTACTGCTGGAACGGCACGTTTAGCTGAGTGTAGCCCACAAGCCCTCCGCCCACCACGCCGAGCACGCAGGCGTAGAACGCCAGAATCGGCGACATGAAGAGCAGCGCGCCCATGCGCGGGGCGGCAAGGTACTTCACCGGAGATATCGACATTATCTCAAGCGCCGCCACCTCGTCGTTCACCGTCATCGTGCCCAGCTCGGCCGCCATCGCCGACCCCACGCACGCCGAAAGGCAGATGCCGGTGACGAACGGCCCCATCTCCCGTATGAGCGTGAGCATCACCGTGGCGCCGAGCAGCGACTCCTGGTTGAACTGGCTGAGCGCAAGCCCCACCTGCAGGCCGAGAATCATCCCCGTGAAGAGGCCCACAACGGATATGACGGGCAGAGTGCGGATTCCGGCCACGTACAGCTGGCGCACGAGCGAGGCGCGCGAGTCGCCGCGCGCAAGCACTCCCGGGAGGCACGCAAGCGACTCCACCGCCAGACGCCCCGCGTGCCCCACGTTGGCGAAGAACGTCACCACGTGGCGCCTCAGCGCCTCCACCTGCCACTTAGGGGCATCTTCATAGCTTGACTCTCGCGTTATCCGCATTTTATGATCCTGTTGTTTCCGGACATGGCAGAATACCGTTCTTCCATCTCCATGGCCGAAGATTATACCATATTGAACGGTAAACTAGTGAATGAAAAATGACACTGAATTTGGTATAATC
>CAMIVJ010000033.1 GCA_946401765.1 uncultured bacterium
CCCAGCGCGGTGATGCACAACATGCATAACATCACGCTCCATTGCCACGAGAAGCTCGAGGCTGATGCAGCCGCCGAGCGAGACGACCGTGTGTGGCAGATGCCGCGCATAATCAAGACTAAGGAGGGTGCCGACTTCGTGCAAGACGAGAACGGCAACGTGTGGCGCATGATAACGCGCATCCTCTCTGCGCACGCCTTCGACACCGCGCAGAGTCCAGAGCACGCCCTCGAGTGCGGCGCCGCGCTTGGGCATTTTCACTACCTTGTCTCCGACATGGATCCATCGCTCGTGGTGAATCCTCTTCCCGGCTTCCACGTGACGAGCGGCTACCTCGCCCAGTACGATGCCACTCTCCAGAACGAGCAAGCCCGCGAGCTCCTCAACGCCTCCATGGAGGCGCGGCGCCTCGCGCGCTACATCGAGGAGCGGCGCGACTTCGCCGTGTCCCTCGAGCGCGCCGTGGAGCGCGGCGAGCTACGCAAGCGCATGTTCCACGGCGACCCCAAGGTGAACAACATCATGATCGACGACTTCACCGGCAAGGGTACCGCGATGATAGACCTCGACACGGTCTCCGCCGGCCTCATGCACGTGGACGTGGGCGACGCCGTGCGCTCGATCTGCAACCCCGTGGGCGAGGAGGAGACGAACCTCGGCAAGGTCTCGTTCGACGAGAACATCTTCGGCGCCTTCATGAAGGGCTACATGAGGGAGGCCGGCGTCTTCATGGACGCGGCTGACCGCGCCTATCTCTACGACGCGATTCGACTTCTGCCGTTCGAGCTTGGCCTGCGGTTCTTCCAGGACTATCTCGCAGGCGACCGCTACTTCAAGGTGCGTCAGCCAGGCCAGAACCTCAACCGCGCCCGCGTGCAGTTCCGCCTGTGCGAGGCCATCGAGGCGCGCGAAGGCTCGATCCGCGGCGCGCTCTCACGTCTCTGATCCAAAGGAAAGCGATGAAGATCGTATCTGTTGTGGGCGCAAGGCCCAATTTCATGAAGGTGGCGCCGTTCTGCAGGGCGCTGAAGGCGTATCCCGAGGTGGAGCATCTGCTTGTCCACACTGGCCAGCACTACGACGTGAGGATGAGCGAGCAGTTCTTCAACGAGCTTGCGATACCGCAGCCCGACGTGAACCTCGGCATCGGCAGCGGTTCGCACGCCGAGCAGGTGGGGCGCACCATGATCGAGTTCGAGAAGGTGGTTCGCGCCGAGCGTCCCGACTGGGTGGTGGTGCTGGGCGACGTGAACGCCACATGCGCATGCTCGATCACGGCGAAGAAGGAGCACGTGAAGTGCGCCCACATCGAGGCCGGCCTTCGCAGCCGCGACATGGACATGCCGGAGGAGGTGAACCGCCTCGTCACCGACCGTCTCTCCGACCTTCTATTCGCCCCGGACCGTATCAGCTGCGCCAACCTCGCCGCCGAAGGCGTGCCCGCGGAGAAGATCAAGTTCGTGGGCAACATCATGATCGACACGCTTGAGCGCGAGCGCGAAAAGGCCGCAGCGCTTGACGTGGACGAGATAGTGCGCTCGAATCTCGTGGAAGGCGTTGCCCCTCCGCCGTCGCTCTCGTCGTACGTCGCGCTCACCATGCACCGTCCAAGCAACGTCGACAGCCGCGAGACGCTTGTTCCCGCCGTGCGCTTCTTCCTCGACGAAGTCTGCGCCGAGCATCCAGTGGTTTGGGCCATCCATCCGCGGGCGCAGAAGATGCTTGCCGAGTTCGGCCTCTGGGACGAGGTGGCCGCGCATCCCAACATGGTGCTTGTGAAGCCGCTCGGCTACCATGCGATGCTGCGCCTGAACATGGGCGCAAGCCTTTTCATGACCGACAGCGGCGGACTCCAGGAGGAGTGCTGCGTGCTGGGCACGCCATGCCTCACCATGCGCTGGAACACGGAGCGCCCGATAACGCTCATGGAGAACGGCGGAGCGTCAATCCTAGTGGGCAACGCCGTGGAGAAGATGCGCGATGCGTACCGCGCGCAGATCGCCGCGCCGCGTAGGGCGATGCGTCCTGAACTGTGGGACGGCCATACCGCCGAGCGCATCGCCCGCATAATCGTGGAGGAAGGTTGACGATGAAGCAGATTCTCCAGAGCTTCAAGACTGGCGAGCTGTGGCTCGCCGAGGTTCCCGCGCCGCTCTGCCGCGCGAAAGGCGCCGTGGTGCGCACGTGCGCGAGCTTCGTGAGCGCCGGCACCGAGCGAATGCTAGCAGAGTTCGCTAAGAAGGGCCTCGTGGGCAAGGCGCTGCAGATGCCTGACCAGGTGAAGAAGGTGCTTCGCAAGATGAAGACGGAAGGCGTCTTCGCGACGCTCGAGAAGGTGCAGGCGAAGCTCGACCAGCCCATACCGCTCGGCTACTCGAGCGCTGGCGTGGTGGAGGAGGCGGGGCGCGACTCGGGCGGACTCAAGGCCGGCGACCGCGTGGCGTGCGGCGGCGCGGGATTCGCCAACCACGCCGAATACGGATACGTGCCGAAGAATCTGATCGTGAAGATTCCGGACGGCGTCAGCTTCGAGGACGCAAGCTGCGCGACGGTCGGCTCGATCGCGCTCCAGGGAGTTAGGCAGTGCGATCTGCGCCTCGGCGAGACCGCCGCCGTGATAGGACTTGGCCTCATGGGTATTCTCGCCGTGCAGATGCTCAAGGCGAGCGGCTGCCGCGTGATCGGGTTCGATCCCGACGCATCGCGCTGCCGTCTCGCGGAGGATATGGGATGCGACATGACGGTGAACAGTGCGCTCGTCCCTGCGGCGATGGCGTTTTCTGGCGGTCAGGGCGTGGACGCCGTTCTGATCACCGCGGCCACGCATTCGGACGAGCCCGTGACCGTTGCCGCCGAGATATGCCGCAAGAAGGGGAAGGTCGTCGCTACGGGGCTCGTGGGCATGAACTTGCCGCGCGACCAGTATTACAAGAAGGAAATCGATTTCCGCCTCAGCTGCTCGTATGGTCCTGGACGCTACGATCCAATGTACGAGGAGCAGGGCGTGGACTATCCGTTCGGCTACGTGCGCTGGACGGAGCAGCGCAACATGGCGGCGTTTCTGCAGCTTGTCGCCGAAGGCAAGGTCACTCCTTCGAAGCTCGTCACGCACCGTTTCAAGTTCGACGACGCGCTCGCCGCCTATGAGCTTCTCCTGAAGCGCACAGAGCCGTATCTCGGAATCGTGCTCGAATATGACGAGCCTCAGAAGCCGCTCTCCCGCAGGATCGACTTCGCGCCCAAGGCCAGCGCGGCAGCTGGGGCGGCGCAGCCGAAGGAGAGCGTGGGCGCGTCTTTCATCGGATGCGGCAACTTCGCGAAGGCGGTGCTGCTTCCAACGGCGCGGAAGACGCCCGCGCTGCGTCTGCGCGGCGTGTGCACGGCAAGCGGCATGAGCTGCGCTGAGACGGGCAGAAAGGAAGGTTTCGCGTTCGCGGCCACTGACCAGGCAGAGGTGCTGAAGGACGCAGATACTGATCTCGTGATGGTGACGACGCGCCACGACCTCCACGCGGGGCAGATCGCCGCAGCGCTTGAGGCGGGGAAGAGCGCATTTTCCGAAAAGCCGCTCTGCATCAGCGAAGAGCAGCTCGACGAGCTTCTCGTGAAGATCGAGAAGCTTGACGTGGAGGGTGCGCTCGCGGGCGCGCTGCCTGCGAGCGGACGTGTGATGGTGGGCTTCAACAGACGGTTTAGTCCGCATGCAAAACTGTTGAGGGAATACTTCGCCGCGCGCACTCTTCCGCTCGTGATGCACTACCGCGTGAACGCGGGCTCGATTCCACGCGACGTGTGGATACAGGATCCATCCGTCGGTGGCGGGCGCATGGTGGGCGAAGGATGCCACTTCATCGACTTCATGAGCTACATCGCCGGCGCGCCCGTCGTGAAAGTGCAGGCGATGTGCATCCAGACGGCTAACGCCGCCGAGACGCCCGAGGACTCCGTGAGCGTGAACCTGCAGTTCGCCGACGGCAGCGTGGGCACTCTCGAATATGTGGCCCTTGGCGACACCACTCTCCCCAAGGAGGTGTGCGAGATACACGGCGAGGGTTCGACCGCCGTGATGGAGAACTTCTGCTGCACAGTCTGCTCTGGCAGGCTTGGGAAGCGCAAGCTCAAGGGACGCCAGCAGAAGGGCTTTGCGGAGGAGCTTGCCGCCACAGTGGAGAGCGTGCGTGCCGGCAAGGCTATGCCGATCACCTTGGCCGAGATCGTGAACGTCACGAAGGCGACTTTCGCCGTATTGCGCGCGCTGAAGTCCGGCCGGACGGAAGAGGTGTGAAAAACATCGGCCTCATATTCCGCACTGTGCGACATCTGAAAGCGGTTCAGGTTTTGAACCGCCTGTGGCGGAAACGTCCGATGGGGCGTGTGAGCGCCGCGGCGCTGCCGTGGAGGAATGAGGCAGGATGCCGTGTGCCTTGGCCGGAATTCCCAAGGTGCTGGAACGGCGTAGACCAATTCACGTTCCTCAATGAGACGCGCGAGCTGCGTAGTGCAGACGACTGGAATCGTGCGGAATGGCCGAAGCTCTGGCTGTACAATCTCCATTACTTCGACTGTCTGCGGCAGCGCACGACGTTGGCTTCCCGTTCTGCGCAGCTTGCGCTCGTGCGCAGATGGATAGCGGAGAATCCTGCGTGCTCAGGCAATGGGTGGGAACCATATCCTGTCTCGCTCCGCGTCGTTAACTGGATCAAGTGGCTGACGGCTGGAGAGCCGCTCGCGAAGGACGATGCCGAGGCGGTGTCCGCTTCGATTTGCCAGCAGATGCGCGCGCTGCGCCGCCGCCTCGAATACCATCTTCTTGCGAACCATCTGCTCGCGAACGCGAAGGCGCTAGTATTTGCTGGTTCCTGCTTCGAGGGCAAGGAGGCGCGGGAATGGCTGCAGAAGGGTATGAATATCTACCGCAGGGAACTTGCGGAGCAGATACTCGACGACGGCGTTCACTTCGAACGCAGCGCGATGTACCATTCGATAATTCTCGAGGATGTGCTGGACTGCTTCAATCTCACTGGAGACGCGCTTTTCAAGGATGCGGCGGAAAGAATGATTGCGGGACTGGTGATGCTGACGGGTCCTGACGGTCTTATCGCCAAGTTCAACGACGCCGCCGAAGGCATCGCCCTTGCGCCAGTTGTGCTTCAGGAATACGCGCGTGCGTTAGACGTGGCGGACGATTCAGAAACTGGTATGGGCACGCGGAATGCGTGCCCGCGTTCGCGCGGGACGCGCGCCCCTACCATCTCGGGCTTCCTTCGCAAAACCGCCGGCGACTGGACGCTTCTTGCGAAGTGCGGCGAGATAGGTCCCTCCTACCAGCCAGGCCATGCTCATGCCGACACGTGGACGTTCGAGCTATGGCGCGGCGCGCGCAAGTTGATTGGCGACACTGGCTGCTCAACGTACGTGCCAGGCGAGGTGCGCAGCTACGAGCGCAGCACGGCGGCGCACAACACGGTTGCCGTCGACGGCGAGAACTCGAGCGAGGTTTGGGCGAGTCATCGCGTGGGGCGTCGCTTCGACGCGAAGCGGCACGAACGCAGCTTCGAGCTTTCGAAGGAAGGCCTTTGTGGACGCGACGAACTGCGCGGCGGCGGCGTCCACGACGTCGAAGTGCGTTTCCATCTGCCGCCTGGCGTCGAGCGCGATGAAGTTTCCATTGACTGTCCAGGCGAACTCTCATGGGAGAGATGCGAATTTTCAGAAGGCTTCAACCTTCGTCGCGAAGGCTGGTGCGCCGTCTTCCGCCAGCGGCTCGAATTCCCCTGCGTGATCGACTGGAAGGTGGGCTCTATGCCTGTTGTGAACAAGGATCAGTTGCCAAGCAGATCCGTCCAGTCGTAGTGGCGGTAGGCGCCGTGCACCACGTCGGCAAAGCGCGTGTAGAGGTTTTCGTCGTCGATCATCTGTTTCCAAGACCAGGTGGGCTTCACCAGCTTGATCTGTGCGAAGCGTCCTTCGCCTACGAAGCGCGCATGGGCGGCGGGGATGCAGGCGCGGCCGTACGCCTCGATGTCGAATGCCTCGTTGCATCCAAGGATCTTCTTCGCAGCGTCAACGGCCGACAGCATGTCCTCGGCGCGGTGGGCCACCATGTTCTCGCCAAGGTGGTAGTACTTCATCGTGATCATCTCGTCCACCGTCGGGCAACCGTAGTACTTCGTGGACGACGCGCCGCCTTCGCCGCGATGGTGGCGGAAGTAGCGTCCCGTAAGGCCCCAGCCGCGCGCCTCAAGTATCACGGCGGCGCGGCCGTCGCGCAGAATCTCCTCCACGCGCGCTGCGTGCGCCACGGAGTCGAGCTCCTCTGAGACTATCATCACCGGTCTTAGCAGACCATCCTTCGGAGATGTCGGGCGGAACGTGAACATCTGAAGAGCGATGCCGTCGTCTGTCAGCAGCGTGACGGTTGAGGATTTGCCGTTGGCGAGCTCCTGGTCCAGCCTGTCGTATGCCTCTGCGTGGAAGCCGGTCTTGCGGATGCCGGTTGCCGTGCGCACGATGTCGGGGGTGACGGTTTTGCGCGCGCCCTCCAGCTTGCGGGCCTCTTCGCGTATGAGGTCGTACACGGTGCGCTCTCCCGGCAGGTCCAGAACGTTGCCTGTGGGCGTCACGAGGTTCTTCTGGTCGCGGGCGAGCCCAACGTCCACTTTCGGGTCCGCTAGGCTGAAGCCGAGGTTGTACTTCTGGAACTTGGCGCAGTCGTAGCCTTTCCACACGTCCTCGCCCTTGAGGTGTTTGCGGAACCACAGGAACTCGGCCTGCTTGGAGCTTTCGGCCCAGAGATGAGGCCCAGAGGTGTTGATCAGCTGGAAGCAGTCGCCGCGGCCAAGCGCCTTGAACGCCTTGGCGGCGTATTCTGCGGTTTCGTACACGCCGATGAACGGAAAGAAGTCCGCGTGCGTGGCAAGGTGGAGCGCGGCGCAGCGGTCGGCGGCGAGCATGAAGAGCGCTAGGTGGTTCATGCCGTACTTGAGCTGGCCGTAGAACTGCTGTTCGGCGTCGCTTGCGCCGAGATCCCAGTTCGTGCCGCGGATCGATGCGACGAAGCCTGATGGGGCGGCTGCGGCGATGCGCGGATCCATGGCCATGATGTAGCTCGATGCGGTTCCTCCGCCGGAGTGGCCGGTCACGGCGAGGCGCTTTGCGTCCACATCGGGACGGGCGCAGAGAACGTCGAGCGCGCGGATGCCGTCCCAGATGCGGAACTGCGCCGTGTTCCAGCCCACGAGCGCGGCGCGGTGTCCGGTGCGGTTGTGGCCGTTGCATACCATGGGCTTGTGCACCTTCGGGTTCTGCGGACGCTCCCCCTGGTCGATCGGGTCGTACACCATCACTACGAAGCCGAGTTTCACGCCAATTGCGCCTGGGCGCTGGTAGTCTTCGGACATTTTGCCGTTGTACGTGTGTCCGCAGGGCACGAGCACGGCAGGGTACGGCGCCTTGAAACGGGGATCTGTGGGCACGAAAAGCGTTGCGGTGACGTGGTGTCCGGGCCGCGACTGGAATAGCGTCTTCTCGATGCGGTATCCTTCGCGCTCGATTACGCCGGTCGTCTTCACGTCAAGGTCGCAGCGCTGCGGGAAGCCGCCGATTGCGTCTAGCCATGCCTTGCGCACGCGCTCCTGGCGCGCCTTGAACGCGGAAGGGTCTTTCGCCGCCTCCACCCAGGCGGCGTCAATTGCGCGGTCCGCCGCGATGATGTCGTTCATTGCCTTGTCGTTGACTTCCGTGTAGGGATATTTCCCCTGGACTATGCGTGTTTTGGCGATGGCGTTGTGGACGCTCAATGGAGCACCCTGCAGACTGGCGCAGATAAAAGCAGACACGGCCATTGTGCCAGCAAAGGCAAATTTTGCGATCATTGAAGACTCCTCCTTGTAGATGTGCCGTTCCGAGGCGCACCCGCGCCGCGCAAACACGCATAAGATTATACCATATTCTCGACAAAATGGGGTTTTCTGTTGCATGTCGGTTATGGCTTATGCTAAAATGTCCAAGTCATGGAGAACAGCAGATGATCAGCATAGAATCTTATGTCAAGAGCGCAGGGACATCTTCTGCCATGCCAGGTTTTCTTGTGCAATCGTGATATGGAAAAGCCATGAGAATACTTTTCTTCAGCCATTATTACACTCCCGAGGGCAACGCGCCGGCGACGCGCGTGAGCGCGCTTTGCGAGCGCTGGGCGAAGGCGGGGCACGACGTGACCGTGGTCACGTGCGCGCCGAACGTGCCGAGCGGAGTGGTGTACGACGGATACAGAAACGTGCGCATGGACGAGACGATCAACGGCGTGAAGGTGGCGCGCGTGAAGACGTACATGGCGGCGAACAAGGGGGCGTTCAGGAGAATGCTCAATTTCGTTAGCTACTTCTTGAGCGCTCTCTGGACTGCGCTCGGCCTGCCGCGTCCGGACGTGGTGATCGCGACGAGCCCGCAGATCTTCTGCGGCTATGCTGGCGTATGGTACGCGCGCCTCAGGCGCGTGCCGCTCGTCGTGGAGATACGCGACATCTGGCCCGAGAGCATGGGCGCTGTGGGCGCGCACATTCCTGGGCCAGCATACTGGGCGCTCGAGCGCGTGGAGAAGGCGATGTACCGCAGGTGCGCGAAGCTGGTGACTGTGGGCGAAGGGTACAGGGAACGCCTCGTGGAGAAGGGCGTTCCGGCGGAGAAGATCGCAATCGTGATGAACGGCACGGATCTCGAGGTATATGGCCCGCGCGGCAAGGACGAGGAGCTGCTGCGGCGATTCGGCCTCGACGGAAAGTTCGTGGTGAGCTACATAGGCACCGTCGGCATGGCGTGTGGACTCGAGGTCGTTCTCGACGCAGCTGAACTCCTTGGCTGTAAAGAACACCGGGAAAAAGAAGTGGTGTTTGTGATCGTGGGCGATGGCGCCCACAGGGAGCAGCTTGAGGCTGAGGCAAAGAAAAGGGGGCTTTCGAACGTCGTCTTCACTGGCCGCCAGCCGAAGAGCACGATGCCGGCGTGGGTCGCCTCTAGCGACGCGAACCTCGTGCATCTGCGCAAGACGGACCTCTTCACAACGGTGATGCCGAGCAAGATATTCGAGAGCGCCGGATGCAGGCGCCCGATCATAATGGGCGTGGACGGCTTTGCGAAGAAGCTCGTGATGGACGCCGGCGCGGGGCTCGACATGAAGCCCGAGAGCGCGCAGTCGCTCGTCGAATGCGTGGAGCGCCTCGTTGCCGATCCCGCTCTCTCGGCGCGCCTCGGCGAGAACGCATACCGCAATATCGCGCTTGTGCACAACCGTGACAGCCAGGCAAAGGACTATCTGTCCATCCTGGAGAACATGGCGTAAAGGAGGATTCCGTATGCCGAAGTACGAGTCGGTCTTCATGGAAAGGGCGCTGGCGCTCGCTCAAAGGGGGCTTGGCCATACGCGGCCCAATCCCCCAGTTGGCGCAGTCGTCGTAAAGGGCGGCAAGATCATCGGCGAGGGCTGGCACAGGAAGGCCGGCGGCGACCATGCGGAGGTCGCCGCAATCAAGAATGCCCGCAGAAGGGCAGGGCGCGATGCGGCAGGCGATCTCTTCAAGGGAACGACGCTCTACGTGACGCTTGAGCCGTGCTCGAAGCCTGGGCGCGTTGGCGCATGCACCGACGCGATAGTCGCGTCGGGAATTCCAAGGGTGGTCTATGCCGTGCCGGATCCTAATCCAAAGAACCGCGGCAAGGCGAAGCGCGTTCTGGAGGCGGCAGGCGTGAAGTGCGAATGCTGGGCGAACGACCGCGCGGTGAAGAACGCCACGTCAAGTTACAACGAACTGATTCTTCGTCGAGATACATTGAAATGGGCGCGGGAGATCATCGTGCCGTTCGCCAAGCATGTGATGACAGGGATGCCATACGTGACGGTGAAGATCGCGATGTCCCTCGACGGAAGAATATGCGACGACAAAGGCGAGGCCAGATGGGTCTCGAGCGAGAAGTCCCGCCGCAGGACCGGACGGATGCGCGAGGTGGTGGACGCGATCATGGTGGGCGCCGAGACGGTGCGCAGGGACGATCCTTCGCTTCTCTCCCACGGGCGGCCCAACCCGGATCTCATCCGCGTCGTCATATCGAGGAGCGGGAGGCTGCCGAAGAAGGCGCAGGTGTTCACGGACGGAAAGAACGAGACGCTTGTATTTGACGATGCTGAGAAGGCGCTTGCGGAGCTTGGGAAGGCGGGAGTGACGCATGTCCTCTGCGAAGGCGGGCTCAACCTTGCGCGTTCGCTTTCAGACGCAGGACTGGTCGACGAGTGGGTGAGCGTCCTCGCGCCTATCGTGATCGGTTCGCGCGCGATCTCGCAGGCGCGGCGTTTCAGCATGTGCCGCATCGTGGAACACCATGGCGGCGACATGATATGTTCTTGTAGCCGACGCCTTCCGGTCTGGCAATTGCCGTATGGGTGAAGTACTCGCCACATTTCGCCAAATGTGGTATAATCTATGTCGCTTTGGGGGAGCTAAAGGTAGTATGACCACAAGGAGATGCACATGAAAATTAGCAGACGCGGATTCATCGGCGGCACGGCGGCGTTCGCAGGAACGACTGCCGCAGCGCTTGACGTTCCGAAGGGCAGTGCGAAGAAGGCGCCAAAGGTCGCCGCGAAGCCGCCGCCCAAAAAGCCGAAGGCCGTGCCGCTTCCACCCGAGCCACCGCTCTACGAAACGGCCGACGGGCGTGCCACGCCGTCCGTGATGTGCAGACGCATCTATCTCGACCTCGCGGGCCGCATCCCCACTAAGGAGGAGGCGATGGCCTTCGCAGCGAAGCCCGATGTGAAGGCCCTCGTGGACAAACTGCTCGCGGCCGACTCGTTCGCCGACTACTGGTCCATGCGCTTTTGCGACATCCTGCGCGTGAAGAGCGAGTTCCCCATCAATCTCTGGCCCAACGCCGTCTACGTCTATCACCGCCGCATCCGCGACTTCGTGAAGAGGGACGAACGATGGGACAGCTTCGCGCGCGCCCTCCTGACGGCCACGGGAAGCGATTTCCGCGACGCAGAGGCGAACTTCATCCGCGCCACCGCGCGCCGCACGAGCGACGGCTACGCCGAGGTCGCAGCGCTCACATTCCTCGGATGGGAGTGGAAGGACGTGCCCGAGGCGCTGAAGAAGGAGCTCGCCGGATACTTTTCGTGCGTGCACATAAAGAACACGCGCGAGTGGAAAGAGGAGATCGTGCACATCGAGGGACGCGACAGGCGCGTCGAGTTCGCGGACCGGATGCTTGGCGAATGGAGGCAGGAGTTCGTGTGCGCGTTCGTGAAGCGCGTGGCTTGGTGGATGCTCGGACGCAAGGAGGCGGATCCGGAGCACGTGAAGACATTTGTGGACGGCGGTATGCGTCTGCGTCCGCTCGTGCGCTCTATCGTGCTTTCGCCCGAGTACGCGCGCGGTTCGGTGAAGGGCGGCTTCAAGCTCAGGCGGCTCGACGCGGAGGTGCTCGACGACGCGATCTGCTCGCTCACAGACGCGAAGCGCGACTACCAGTCCATCGCGCCCGAACCGTTCACGTTCCTGCCCAAGGACCGCCGCAGCATTCTCATTGAGGACGGTTCGATCACGAACGCCTTCCTGCTGCTCTTCGGCCGTCCGGCTCGCGACACGGGCCTTCTCTCCGAGCGCCACAACGAGGTCACCGCCAAGCAGCGCCTCTACCTCTTCAACTCGGGCAAGCTCTTCGCGAACCTCGGGCGCATTGTTGATGGCAAGGAGTACAGGCGCCAGAAGATGGCGGCCATCATTGAGGACCTCTACTGGAAGTTCCTCGCTCGCGCCCCGCAGCGCGCCGAGACGAAACGCCTTCTCGACAACCTCGCCACCCGCAAGACCAACGTCGAGCGCTGGCGCTTCCCGCGCGACGTCGCGTGGGCGCTTCTCAATTCGCGCGAGTTCCTCTTCCAGCACTGAACCGTCCAAATCAAGGAGAACAGCAGATGAAACCTGCAAAGAGCGTTATCGAACTGTGGCTCTGGGGCGGTCCCAGCCAGCTGGAGACATTCGACCCGAAGCCCGATGCGCCTGTCGACTACAACAACGGCCTCAAGGCGATTCCCACGAACGTGAAGGGCATGACCGTGCACCAGTGGTGGCCCGAGCTCGCGAAGTGCGGCCACCTCTACTCGCTCATCCGCTCGATGACGCATCCGCACTTCGGCCACGAGACGGCCACCTACCTCATGCAGACCGGACGCAATCCGGGCGGCGGCGACGTATATCCCGCCATCGGCGCAGTGACGGCGATGATGAAGGAGAAAGAGTACGATGGCGATCTGCCGCCGTTCGTGATTCTCACATCCGCCAAGGGACGCTTCAGCGAAGTCGGATTCCTCGGCGACAGGTACGCGCCCCTTGTGACCGGCGGAAACCCCACTCAGGCCCGGTTCGTGGTGGACGGCATCGTGCCCCCAGGCGGCCTCTCCCACGAGGAGATCGCCCGCCGGTTCGATCTGCTCTCGGCAGTCGACTCTTTCCGCACAGACGCCAAGGGCATGTTCGACGACTTCGACGCCGCCGGAACGGCGGCGCGCAAGATCATCGAGGGCTCCGCCGCGAAGACGTTCGACCTCGCGCAGGAGACGCCCGAGACGCGCGACCGCTACGGACGCACTTGGATCGGACAGACTCTCCTCGCCGCCCGTCGTCTCGTTGAGTACGGTGTGCCGTACATCACTGTGAACATGAGCGGATGGGATTCGCACAAGCGCCACTTCGAGACGATGGAGCGCCGCACCGCGGATACCGACCGCGCCCTCGCTGCGCTCCTGACGGACCTCGACGCGCGCAAGCTGCTCGACACTACGGTGGTGTGGGTGAGCGGCGAGTTCGGCCGCACGACGAAGATCGACAGGGATCCCCCGTGGAACGGCGGACGCAACCACTACCCGCGCTGCTTCAGCGCACTTGTGGCGGGCGGTGGCTTCAAGGGCGGATGCGTGGTTGGCGAAAGCGACGCAACGGCCTCGAAGGTGGTGCAGCGTCCCGTTTCGCCGGTGGACTTCCTCGGCTCCATCTACGAGCGCTGCGGTATCGACCCCGATGGCCCCATGCCCAACAACGCCGGCAAGAAGCTCACGATCCTTCCGCCCCAGTCGAAGGATGGTGGGCGTCTGCGCGAGATCTACAAGTCCTGACCCGCCAGGAGCATAAAATGAGCAAGATGTTCTTCGGGGCATTCGCTCTGACGGCGCGTGGCTTGTATTCCCCTTGCCGAAGGGATGGAGGGAAACTATCGTGAAGTTCGCGGACGGCGAGCGCAGCACCTACGCCGATATACAGAAGAACCGTCCCGACCGCGCCCTTGCCGTGCGCCTGATGCGCGAATACGTGCGTTCCTGCAGGTTCGCGGGATGCACCACCGACGCCCGCTATCTGGAAGCACTGGGTCTCAAGGTTCCAGCCGCGGAGAAGTGAGCCGCCGGAACCGTTTGACACCCCAGATGCAGCAAAAAACTGTCATCAGACGCTGCGCATGCGACATGTGCAAAAAA
>CAMIVJ010000034.1 GCA_946401765.1 uncultured bacterium
GTGATGAGCGCCACGCTCTCGCCGAGTCCCGCGCCGATGATGTAGCTCGTGGGCGCGAGCATCTCCTGCATGCCGGGTCCGCCCTTGGGTCCTTCGTAGCGGATCACCACCACGTGGCCGGGCTTCACCTTGCCGCCGAGGATTCCCTCGCACGCCTCCTCCTGCGAGTCGAAGCAGATCGCCTTGCCGGTGAAGTTCATCATGCTGGGCGCAACCCCGCCCTTCTTCACCACGGCGCCGCGTTCGGCGAGGTTGCCCCAGAGAACGGCGAGGCCGCCGTCTTTCGAGTAAGCGTTGCCGAGCGTGCGGATCACGTCGTCGTCTTTGATCGCGGCGCGCTGTATCTGCTGGCCGAGGGTTTTGCCGCTGACCGTCTTCGCCTTGAGGTTGAGAAGCTTCTTCGGAAGGCGCTTGAGAATCGCCATTATGCCGCCGGCGCGGTCGAGGTCGCTCACGTGGTAGTGTCCGCTCGGCGCGAGCTTGCAGATGTACGGCGTGCGCGCGGAGATCTCGTTCATGCGCTCGAGCGAGTAGTCGACGCCGGCCTCGCGCGCGATGGCGAGGGTGTGAAGAACGGTGTTGGTGCTGCCGCCCATCGCCATGTCGAGAGTGAGGGCGTTGTCGAGCGAATCGCGCGTCACGAGATCGCGCGGAGCGGGGCCACCCTTCTTCGCCATCGCGACGGCGCGGAACGCCGCCTCGCGGTAGAGGTCCATGCGCTTCGGGTCGGTGGCGAGGATCGTGCCGTTGCCGGGCAGGGCGAGGCCGAGGGCCTCGTAGAGGCAGTTCATCGAGTTCGCGGTGAACATGCCGCTGCATGAGCCGCATCCTGGGCAGCTCGTCTCCTCGACCTTCTCGAGCTCCTTCTTCGTGATCTTGCCCACGTTCTCTGCGCCAACGGCCTCGAAGACGGAGTTGAGGTCCGTATCCTTGCCCGTGACGGGATGTCTGCCTGGGGCCATAGGTCCGCCCGAGGCGAAGACGGTGGGGATGTTCACGCGCAGCGCGCCCAGCAGCATGCCGGGCACGATCTTGTCGCAGTTCGGCACGCAGATGAGAGCGTCGAAGCAGTGGGCGCGCGCGATGGTCTCGACGCTGTCGGCAATGAGCTCGCGGCTCGGCAGCGAGTACTTCATGCCCGCGTGCGCCATCGCGATGCCGTCGCACACGGCGATGGTGTTGAACTCCATCGGCACGCCGCCCGCCTCTATCACGCACTTCTTGATCCACTCGCCAACCTTGTTCAGATGGCAGTGGCCAGGCACGAAGCTTTCGTAGCTGTTGCAGATGCCGATGAAGGGCTTCTTCATGTCGGCGCGGACAAGGCCCGTGGCGAAGAGCAGCGAGCGGTGCGGGGCGCGTTCGCTGCCGCGCTTGATCTGGTCGGATATCATGCTTACTCCCATTCGATGGTGCCGCAGGGCTTCGGGGTGAGGTCCATGCACACACGGTTGACGCCTGGCACCTCCGCGAGGATGCGCGCGGTGATCTTCTTGAGGATCTCCCACGGAATCTCCTCGACGGTTGCGGTCATCGCGTCGACGGTGTTCACGGCGCGGATGATGACGGGCCACTCGAAGGCGCGGGCGTTGTTCTTGACGCCAGTGGAGCGGAAGTCGGGGATGAGCGTGAAGTACTGCCACACCTTCTGGGCGAGGCCGCACTTCGCGAACTCGTCGCGCAGGATCGCGTCGCTCTCCCTGAGGGCGGCGAGGCGGTCGCGCGTGATCGCGCCGAGGCACCTTACGCCGAGGCCCGGACCGGGGAACGGCTGGCGGTACACCATTTCGGGCGGCAGGCCCAGCTCAACGCCGCACGCGCGCACTTCGTCCTTGAAGAGCTGGAGTAGCGGCTCCACGAGCTTGAACTGCAGGTCGGGCGGCAGGCCGCCCACGTTGTGGTGGCTCTTCACCATCTTGGCGGTCTTGGTGCCGCTCTCCACGATGTCGGGGTAGATCGTGCCCTGGCCGAGGAACTCGATGCCCTCGAGCTTGCGGGCCTCCTCCTCGAATACGCGGATGAACTCGCCGCCGATGATCTTGCGCTTCGCCTCGGGATCGCCTACGCCGGCGAGCTTGTCGAGGAAGCGGTCGGTGCAGTCCTTGTAGATGAGGTTCGCGCCGAGGTTCTCGCCGAACACCTTGCACACCATCTCGCTCTCGTTCTTGCGCATGAGGCCGTGGTTCACGTGCACGCACACGAGCTGCTTGCCGATCGCCTTGATGAGAAGCGCGGCGACGACGGATGAGTCGACGCCGCCCGAGAGCGCGAGCAGCACCTTGCCGTCGCCCACCTGCTTCTTCACGAGCTCGATCTGGTCGGCGATGAAGTTCTTCATGTTCCAGTTGGCCTCGGCCTTGCAGACGTCGAAGAGCCAGGCCTTGAGCGCCGCCTCGTCGGGCATGGCGGGAAGGTTCTCCACCTTGGCGGCGGGATGGTCGATCGCCATCACGGGAATGCCGAGCGAGTAGATGGCGGGATCAACGTCCACGTTCACGCCGTCCACGCAGCGGTTCTCGCCGCCGAAGAGAACGACGCCCTTCACGTTGGGGAGGGCGGCGAGCCTTTCGGGCGTGATGTCGTGCGGGTGGATCTCGGAGTACACGCCGAGGGCGCGGATGGCGCGCGCGAGAACGGTGTTCTTCGTGGAGCCGAGATCGAGGATTGCGATCATGTCCTGTTTCATCTGATTTGTCCTTTTGGGATTGTGGTTAGTTCTTGAAGCTGTGGATGGGCGCGGGGATGCGTCCCTTGCGGCGAACGAAGCGCGACGAGTCGAAGCGGTTCACCGCCATCACTGGAGCGTGGCCGAGGAGTCCGCCGAAGGCGACCGTGTCGCCCACCGTCTTTCCGGCGACGGGGATGATTCGCACGGCGGTGGTCTTCTGGTTGACCATGCCGATGGCGGCTTCGTCGGCGATGATGCCGGCGATGGACTCGGCGGGCGTGTCGCCCGGAACGGCGATCATGTCGAGCCCGACGGAGCAGACGCAGGTCATCGCCTCGAGCTTCTCGATCGTGAGCGCGCCTGCGTTCACCGCGTCGATCATGCCCTGGTCTTCGGAGACCGGTATGAACGCGCCCGAGAGGCCGCCCACGTAGGAGCTCGCCATCACGCCGCCCTTCTTCACCTGGTCGTTGAGGAGCGCTAGCGCGGCGGTGGTGCCGGGCGCGCCTGGATGCTCGAGGCCGATCTCCCGCAGGATTTCCGCCACCGAGTCGCCAACTGCGGGCGTGGGGGCGAGGGAGAGGTCGATTATGCCGAAGGGCACGCCGAGGCGGCGAGCTGCCTCCTGGGCGACGAGCTGGCCCACGCGCGTTATCTTGAACGCGGTGCGCTTGATCGTCTCGCAGAGGGTCTCGAAGTCGGCGCCGGGAATCTGCTCGAGCGCGTACTTGACTACGCCCGGACCCGACACGCCAACGTTCACCACGACGTCGCCTTCCGTCACGCCGTGGAACGCGCCCGCCATGAACGGGTTGTCGTCTGGCGCGTTGCACAGCACCACAAGCTTCGCGCAGCCGATCGAGTCGCGTTCCTCCGTGCGCTCAGCGGTGGCCTTCACGATCTCGCCCATCAGGCGCACGGCGTCCATGTCGATGCCCGTCTTGGTGGAGCCCACGTTCACGCTGGAGCACACGCGCTCCGTCTCCGCAAGCGCCTGCGGGATGGAGCGGATGAGAAGCTCGTCGGCGGGCGTCATGCCCTTCGAGACGACGGCCGAGTAGCCGCCGAGAAAGTTGACGCCGAGCTCGCGCGCCGCGTCGTCTAGCGTGCGCGCGATCTGCACGAAGTCCTCGGGCGAGCTGCAGCAGGAGGCGCCGACAATGGAGATCGGCGTCACCGAAATGCGCTTGTTGACGATTGGGATGCCGAAGTCGCAGGCGATGTCCTCGCCCGTCTTCACGAGCGAACCTGCGTAGCGCATGAGCTTCTCGCGGACGGCGCGGCATGTGGCGGCCACATCGCCCGATGCACAGTCAAGAAGCGATATGCCCATCGTAATCGTTCGCACGTCCAGATTCTCGTTCTGGATCATGCGGTTCGTCTCGATCACCTCTGAGATGTTGATCATGGCTAGACCCGGTGCATCTTCTCGAATATCTCGGCCTTCTGGCAGCGTATCTCAAGACCCATCTCCTCGCCGATGGCGTTGAGGGCGCCGGCGATCTCGGCGAAGGGCTTTTCCGTCTGCGCGGTGTCGACGATCATCATCATGTTGAAGAGACCCTGCACGATCGTCTGCGAGATGTCGCACACGTTTATTCCGTTCCCGGCGAGGTAGGTGCAGATGCGGGCGAGAATGCCCACGGTGTCCTTGCCGACTACTGTGATCACTACTTTATTCATGGCGGCGGATATTATACCATACTTCAGTCGCCATCATCACCGAATTTCACCTGGAGCCTTGAACTCTTGGAGCCCCGCAAGCCACGTCACCGCGCGGCCCGGCGGCGGAAATGTCGAACGGCATGAAGCCGGCCTTCACGACGGGCGAACCGGGCTTGAACCGGAAATCCCTCTTCGCCGCGTCCACGAAGAGCGGATCGACCACGAGCCCCTTCGTGTCGTTCCCCTTCGCCTGCCATTGCGCGAACGTCTTGCCGTTGAACGACGGCGCACCGTTCTCAGTCCACCAGAAGTTGCCAGCCCAGTTTATCCTGCCGTTCTCGCGCACCGACGCGCCATACCGCGACAACGCAGACCCTGCGTTCCAGTAGATGACGTTGCGCTCCGCCGTGAACGAAAGGTGCGGCTCCGCGCGCGAAAGTCCAACTTGGCCCTGCCGGCTGAAGGCAAGGATGTTGTTGCGCAGGATGTTGTTCTTCCCGTAGTGCTGGTGGAAGGACGAGTCAGTCGTGTCGTAGACGAGGTTGTTCTCGAACAGAATCCCCTCGCTGCCCTCGTCAGGATAGAGGCCCCATCCGCCGTAGGTGCGCGAGTCGACGTTGCAGACCACGTTGTTTGTCACGCAAGTACCGTAGGACGTGCCGAGCGTGTATACGCCGCCCATGTCGCTGAGAGCGCGCTGACCGATCTTGCGGATGCGGCAGAAAGAGAGCGTGTTGCCCTGCGCGAGGCTTCCCGCGTAGCCCCACACCCACCCGATCGACACGCCGGTGTAGTAGAAGTCGCTTATCTCGCAGTGCGTCACGGTGTTGAACGGCGAACTGCCGATCCACACGCCCACGCCTTCCGCGTGAATTCGCCCGCCGCGCGATATGACGCAGTCCTCGACCACGTTCCAGCCCGTGCCGCGCCCGTTTTTCAGTCCCGTCACGCGCTCGCCCTTCCCGACAGGCTGCGACGCCGCCATCATGCCTATTCTGACACCGCCCGCCCCGAGGTCCGTTATCGCGCTGCGCTCGATGCGGTTCGACACGCACCCTTCGCGCAGCCACACGCCGTACTCCCCTACGTTGCACACCCTGCATCCGCGCAGGACGATCCTGTGCGCACCGTCGGCGAGAACGGCAGCCGACGTGCCGGCGGCGGCCTGGCTGGCCGGCCATTCGCCCGGCCACGCCGTCGTGACGTCGCCAACAAAGCCGCTCGGCATTCCCTTGTACCCCATCAAGCCGATCCGGCGCGGGGAATCCGAACACTCGAAGGACACGTTCTCGAACGTCACGTCATGCACGAAGCGCTCTTTCTCCGCATCGCCCTTCACGAGCAGAAGGTTCACAAGCCCCGGTTCCGGGTACTGGAAGCGCGTGCCCTCGATCGTTTCACCCGGACGCGGTATGTAGACGACCTTCTTCGCCGCGCCGTCATACAGCCACTCCCCTGGCTCGTCAAGCGCGAACGGCGCGTTCTCCACATAATACATGTCGCCGCCGTCCCATCCGTCCCACGAAGGCAGCGAGAGCCCTTCCGTGAACACAACTCCCCTTCCCGCGTCATAGCCCATTATCGGGCGGCGGGTGGACGACCACTTGTGATGCACGACGAGATGCGCAAGGCGCAGCTCGGCGCGGCTGCACTTGGCGAGCGGCGCGAGGACGCCGTTCTTCGCCGCAAGCTCCATCTGCTCCAGGTCGCCGGCGAGCAGCGTGCGCTTCGCCCACGCCACCGGAAGGAAGTCCGTGTTCGGGAAGCGGGCGCGTTTCGCGCGGCGTCCGTTGACGTAAAGCTGCTCGAACCATAGCATCACCTGGAACCGGACCATCTGCCGCATCGGCGCGGCGGTCTCCCAGCGTCCGTCAGGGCGGGCGCGCCAGCCCTTGAGGTCGCGCGCGCCGGTGAACTTCGCGAGTCCGCCGGCCGGGCCGCGCCACACTACCGGCGCGTCTGGCGAGCCGGAATCCTCCGGCGTCAGCGTGAAAGGTTCCGCGAGAGGATATTCACCCTTCGCGAGCGAGACCGTCCACGGCCCGCGTTCGCCCGCCGCGAGGCGGACGCGGAGCGCCTTCTGCGCTTCCTGCGGCGTGGCGAACGGATGTTCCGCCGTGCCGTCGCCGCCCGGCGCCGCGCCCGGCGACACGTGCAGAACCCCTGCCGACGCCGAAACGGCGACGGCGAGCGAAGCGAATGTTGACAGATTCTTCATACGCATAGCCTACTGGAATTTTCCCTATTGAGCGTGGCTACATGCCTTCGCATGCCGCCCCGCTTTGGCTCGGTTTCGCGTATTGGCCACCCAGCCGACACCCACCGCCGCCCTTTCGGCATAATAATACCACATCTCCTGCGGAGCGCAAGTTGAAAATTCGACATTCAGAATATTGTGGTATAATATCGCCGTGTAGCACAAATCTTTCCGCAATAGTCGAATAGGAGACTGAACATGAAGACGACAATGACGATTCTATCCGCTTTCGCCGCAGTGGCCGCGCTCGCCGCGGAGCCAGAACCGAAGAACGTTCCAGAGCTCATGACCACTAAGTCCGGCGAAAAGGTGACGAGCGTGGAGACGTGGGAGAAGGTGCGTAGGCCTGAGCTGATGGAGATTTTCCTCGAGAACGAGTACGGCAGACGCCCGGTGGAGCGTCCCGATTCGCTTTCGTTCGAGACGGCCGAGCCAGACAAGCTGATGATGGACGGCAAGGCCATACGCAAGCGCATTAGAGTTTCATGGAAGGGTCCGCTCGCCTCCCAGAGCTTCGTCTTCACCGCGTTCATCCCCGTGACGGCGAAGGAGCGTCCCGCACCAGGCTTCATCCTCATCTGCAACCGCCCCGCCGCCGCGAACATCGACCCGGAGCGCGTCAACAAGAGCGAGTTCTGGCCCGCCGAGAATCCATCGGGGACTGTTCCCATTTGTCGCATTACCCCCATGGTGGGGGGACAGTCCCTGTAAAAGATTATGGCCCAAGGAAGGGGGCCTGTCCCCAAATCTTTCCCTCTAAACTTAGTTTATGTTATAATTGGTCTGATCCTAAAAAAGGAAAGGCAAGCAGATGAGACACATCCAATGTAACATAACCACACTTGCGGCCTTCATAACCACACTTGCGGTCTTCATAGCCTCAGGGACCGCCGTACAGACGGCGCCTATGGATACGTTCGGCGATGCAATAGTATCTGTCGTGCAGGATGTGGCAGGCTACAATTCATGGCCAATGATTCAGGCTTTTAACGGAAAGTTGGTGATCGCCTACAGCAGAGGCTCCGGACACACAATCGACGAGGGGAAACGTGGTGTGTTCGCGCGTGTGTCGTCCGACGGCGGCAGAACATGGAGCACGGAGGTTTGCGTGGCCAACGACCCTGCCGTGGGAGAAGTGACGATCGGCAAGGGACTCGATTCCAATGGTGCGATGCTTCTATGGGTGCGCCGTTGGGGCAAGGAGAAAGGACATGACCTATACCGCACTAAGGATGGCGTGAAGTTCAAGAAGATCGCCTCTCCTGTGCTCGACCCAATGCCCATGCAGATCACCGACGTCATCCATGTGCCAGGTATAGGCATAATGTCACTTTGGTTCGCGGGCAACTACCAGAATGGGCCGCACAGTTCATGGGGTTTACTCACGAGCGCCGACAACGGGCACACATGGAAACAGCGTACAGTAGAGAGGGACCTTGAGAAGACCGATTGGCCCACTGAACAGGCCGGCGTATGGCTAGAGAAAGGGCGCATACTGGTTGTAGCGCGATCCGAAGGTGCTGGACACCAATTTCAGATTACCTCCAACGACAGCGGTGCCACATGGAAGCGTACAAAAACGAACATAACGGACGTGAACGCCTCCACACCGAGCCTGATACTTGACCCAAACACTGGGCGTCTCTGGAACTACTACTACCATCGTGGCGCGAAAAAGATGAAGCGGCGAATCGTAGATGCGGAGTACATCTTCGACCATCCAATGGAATGGCCCGAACCTGAGACGCTAGCGGAGGGACACGAAAAACGGTCTTACGACGCGGGAAACGTGAATGCAACGACCTTTGGCGGACAACACTTCTTGGCCACCTACACCGGCAGCGAAAATAATACGAGTGTTGTAGTGGTATCAGTAAAGGGCGAATAGGCTGGCGACATTCGCCTTAGTTGAATACGATAATTCCTTCAACAGGGACTGTCCCCTTGCGATTCCATGCGATTCTCCACCCACTCACAGCTTCTTGACACGAGCGGCGCTTTCGCGTACACTATTCGCGACAGGAGCAACCAGACAATGAACGCAGTATTCTTCGACATGGACGGCACGCTCATCGACTCTCGCGCCGACCTCGCAGCCACGGTGAACTTCACCCGCGCGGCACTCTCTCTCGCCCCAATCCCGCAGGAGGCCGCCATCGCATGCGTGGGTCGCGGCGCGCGCTTCCTCCTCGAAAACGCCATTCCCGAGGCATCCTCGCGCTTTGACGAGGTCTGGCCCATCTTCACAGAACAGTACCGCCTGCACATGCTCGACGCAACTACGCTCTACCCTTCCGTACGCTCCACTCTCGCCGAGCTCCACGACCGCGGCTGGCTCATGGGCATCAGCACAAACAAGCCCGCATTCGCCACGCGCGCCATACTCGAACACTTCGGCATCGCCCGATATTTCGGCGCGGCCATCGTCGCCGGCGGAGACTGCGAGGAGATGAAGCCCAGCGCCGCGCCACTCCGCCTCGCCGCCTCGCGCATGCGCGGCCACCGCCTGTCGTCGCACGACTGGATGGTGGGCGACAACTGGACGGACATGGATTCCGGCGCAAACGCCGGCATCAAGACGGCCTTCTGCACCTACGGCTTTGGACGCCTCGGCGAATCACGCTACAACATCAAGATCAACCGCCTAGACGAACTCCTGCGCCACTGCCGCGCAGAAGACTAGACCGCAGCCCCATCGCGCCACACGGCCGGCGAGTGCGGGATCGCATCAAGCGTGAACACGTCCAGTAGATCTCGCAGCGAAACAGGTTCGCCACCTCCCCAGCCGCATGTGGCGGCAAGGCGGCCGATGATCTCCTCTGGACGCATCCCCGAGGCGCGGTATGACGCGATGCGCGTATCGCCGTGTCTCTTCGCGAGGCGCCGTCCATCCTCCCCCACCACAAGCGGCACATGGCAGTATGCAGGCGGCTCGATCCCAAGCGCGCGGCACACGAGAACCTGCGCAGGCGTGGCCGCGAGAAGATCGTCCCCTCGCACCACCTCTGTCACGCCCATCGCAGCGTCGTCAACCGCAACGGCAAGCGTGTAGCCCGCTCCAAACTCGTCGCGCGCGAGCGGGAAGTCGCCGAACGTGCGCGCCACGTTCTGCTCGAAGTCACCCGCGAACGCATCGCGGAACACCACTTTCTCGCCTTCATCCACGCGGAAACGCCAGCACGGGATGCGTGCTGTACCCTGCGCGCGCAGATGGTCGATCGCCGCATTCCATGTGGCGAAGCGTCCCCTGCAAATGCCGGGATAGAAAAGCTGCTCGCCGTCATGCGGCGCGCTCTGCGCCGTCTCGACGTCACGCCGCGAACACACGCACGGATAGGCACGTCCGGCAGCGACAAGTTTCTCAAGCGCCTCGCGGTAGAACTGCCTGCGTTCGCTCTGCACATACTCCTCGTCCCAGTCAAAGCCCAGCCAGCGCAGATCTTCCACGGCTGCCGTGGCGGCGCCTGGCTTGTCGCGCGGATGGTCGAGATCCTCCATGCGGAACACAACCTTCCCGCCCTGCGAACGTGCGCGCAGCCACGCGATCATGAATGTGCGCGCGTTTCCAAGATGCAACGCGCCCGTGGGCGACGGGGCGAGGCGCCCCACGTAGGCGCACGAGATCATTTCTTCGAGAACGACGTTGTGGAGGGAATCGGCGAGTAAAATACGAGGCGCGCGGAGACAACGTAGTCGAAGAGCTGCTCGAGCTTGTAGTCGCCGTCGCGGCAAAGGCCGCGGTCAGTGCCGGACGGAAACGAGGCGTGGAATGTATCGTCCCCCGAATAGCCGTCGATGATCGCGATGTCAAGCGGATAGTATGTGCCGGTGTCGGGCGGCACGATCTGGTTCTCGCGCACTAGCAGCACAGGACGCGAAAGCGCCACCGACTCGCGTATCTTGCGCGAGAAGGCGGTCACCGACTCCTTCGACACTGGAATCACAACGTCCTTAGACGAGCGCAGGCCCAGCGCCGTGCAGAACGTCTTGTCCCACTGCCTGTCGAATTCGCGCTGCTTCAGGCCCGCCCTCTTCACAAGGTCCTCCATCTTCCCCTTGAGCGTGTTCACCTCGGCGAGGCGGAATTCGGGACGGTTCTCGGATGGATCCACATGAACGCGCGTGAGGTCAAACGGAACGCGGCCCTTCGTGTGCCCCGGCAATGCGCGGTAGTAGGCGGCGATTGACATGAACGCGAGCAGCGGATTCGAGGTGATGTGCACGTCGCCTCGGTCGCCGAAATACCATCTGTTGAAGTAGAAGTTGCCGCGGATCTTGTCCGTGAGAAGCGGCGGCACGCTGTCGGGCACATCGTCGAGCAGGGGCAGCGTCACCTTCTTCTCCTCCTCGCTGTAGTTCACGCCGTTCGCGTTGCGGGCGTATGCGCGCACGTAGTATGTCTTGCCGGGCAGGAGCTCGAGGATGCGTCCGTCGTAGCGGTCGCGGTGATAGAGAGGGAAGCGGCGGCGAGAGACGGTGGGATGCGGCGCCATGTCGTAGCAGAAGCCGTACTCGGTGAGAAGCGGCTCTCCGCGGTAGCGAACGTCGCAGTGCGCGCGGAAGCTCGTGGGCAGAAGCTCGTCCACCTCAGTGAGAGCGATCTTCGGGAGAAGGCTCGCCGACGCGTCGCGGGAAGAAAGCTTCTTCTTCTCCACCTCGAGATCGAAAGTGGCGGTGCCATCGGAAAGGCGGATGTTGCGCACGGCTATTCCGGCGGGGAGGAGGTTTGGAAGGACTGCGGCCGGATCTGATCCGGAGTCGAACACGTCGCCGTCCCTGAAGTACGCGGATCCTCCGCCCGTGGCGCGGTGCCACTGGTCGCCGGGACGGTACGTGTAGCACAGATCGGGCGGACCCATCATCGGCGACGAGAACGTGACGTTGATCACATGGATGAGCAGACCGTCGTTGCTCTCAGAGCCTATCGGCGGCTTCTCGTTCTTCGCGTACTCGATGCAGAATAGGTAGTTTGGATGCGCGGACGGAACGAAGCATCCAAGCGCCTTGTCCTCTGCGGGATTGGTGGCGCGCGGATAAAGCGTGACGGGGCCGCTCTGCGTGATCATCGGATATGCGGTGGCGGGCAGGAACGCCTGGTAGATGTAGCGGCAGTAGGCGGGGCCGGTGGGTCCCCACGACCAGGGAAGGGACGGACTTCCGGGCATTCCGTCATACTTCTCGGTGGCGTGGTAGAAGTCGGGCGCGCCAAGCACGTGCCCAAGCTCGTGCACGAGCGTGCCGCCGTCGCCAGGATAGAACACCTGCGGGATGCTGTTAGGCCAGAGAGGATCACGCCAGGGGATCGGCGGCTTGTAGAGGCCGATTTCGTCCTTGTTGTCCTTCTTCGGATAATGCGGCCTCAACAGGACTTCCACCTTGTCGGACGCAAGCTGCTTGCAGTACACGTAGCACGTCACGCTCGCCTTGCCGCTCGGCGAGCCTTCCAGATAGGGGGAACGCTTGGCCGCGGCAAGGGCGGCCGAGCGCAGCTGGGCGGCGCGCGCGCCGCCTTCGTCGCCGTGGAAGCCGATGCGATTCGAGAACGTGTTGTGGCGGCAGTACCACCCGAGCGGGTGCGGGGCGGGATACGTGCGGGCGTAGGCGCGCAGCACGGGCCAGGTGATGTTCTGCGAGTACTCCTTGAAGTAGTCGGTGATTGTGCTGCCGCGCACGCGGGCAAGATCCTTCACAGCCTGTGCGATGTCTATGTCGGCGCAGTCGGGGAACGTGATGAAGATCACATCCACTATGAACTCGCCTGTGAACACCGGCGTTGTGCGCTTGGGCGCGAACGACGAAGCCGTGGTCTTGGAAGCGGACGGCGGTTTTCTGTGGTCTGAATGCCAGCCCCTGCGCCCGTCACCCGCAGGCGCCTTAGACGGCGTCTTGGAAGTACCCTTCGCGGGCGCGGCGAAAGCGGCGATTGACATCAACGCCGCCATGCATACGAGAAACCTCTTCATCATCCACCTTCTCCTTCTGTCTTTTCTTCTCTTGCCTAATTCTTCTACCTATTCACTATTCACCATCACCTATTACCTGCTAACGCATCGGCCCCATTGGACCGCCGCCGCCCATTCCACCAGGGCCACCGCCGCCCATTCCACCGGGGCCGCCGCCACCCATTCCGCCACGACCTCCACCACCCATTCCGCCAGAACCTCCGCCCTGGCCTCTTGAACCTCCAGAAGAGCCGCCCCTGTTCGTACCGCTGCTATTGGAATCGTTCCTCCCTCTGCCCTTGCCGGCGGAGTCGAGCGAGAACGGCTTCTGCGAAAGCTTCCACACGGGAATCTCCACGACGCGAAGAATCGGAAGCGGCTCGTCGCCCCTCTCCGGCGGCTTCACGCGGAACGTGATCTTCACGCGGTATGGAACGCAGTTCGAGGTGTCCCACGTCTCATCCCACTTCGGCTGGCCGTCCTCCTCGGTCTGCTGCGCGTCCTTCTGCACCACGCAGTCGAAGCCGATGATGTCCTCGACGAGCAGGAACTCCTCGCCGTACTCCTCGTCGTCGAAGTTGTCGTTGCCCTCCTCGGAGAAGAGGTCAGGATTCCACACGCGCGCCCAGAGGCCGGCGGGCTCCTCTATGTTCGTGCCGGTACGCACGCGTGGCTTGTCCTCCACCCAAAGGCGCACGCGGTGCGAGGTCTCGGCGAGCACCGACTTGTCGCCTACGATAGAGTTGCCGAGCTTAGTCCACTCCACCACGTCGCTCGAGGAAGCGTCCTCGCCTTCGCCGTTGTCATAGAGGGCGAGGCCCCATTCGTCCTTCTGGTTGCCGTCGGCCGGATAGTACGCGCTTCTAAGGCCGCTCACGATCTGGTTGAGCGCGTAGTCGACGGTCTGCATCTGCTCTGCGACGACAGTCGCCTTCTTCCACGAGTTGGTGACGCTTGAGAACACCACGCTCGTCACCACCG
>CAMIVJ010000035.1 GCA_946401765.1 uncultured bacterium
CGAAGGGGCACGATGTTCCAGACTCGCTCTGGGGGATATTCTTCGAGGACATCAACTGGGCGGCCGACGGAGGGCTTAATCCCGAGCTTCTGGCGAACGCGGGCTTCGACTGGGGCCAGGCCGACCACCAGCTCTGGAATGTGAGGGAAGACGGCTGGACGGCCGACTACCGCGACGGCGGCATGGCTCGCCTGTCGTTCCAGATGGGCGCGCCAGTGCACCCGAACACGGCCAAGCATCTGCGCATCGAGAGCTTCGGCAAGGGGCTTGCTGGCGTGCGGAACACTGGGCTTGACGGCTTCAGGCTCAGGAATGGCGAACCCTACCGCCTCGTCTTCGACTGGCGCGAAGTTGCGATGAAGGGCGTCGACTACGAGCTCGGAGCGTGGACGCGCGTGACGCGTGATTTCGTCTATGACTTCGACGTGAAGGACATCGTCTCGACGCCGGCGTTCCGTGTGGAGGTAGCTGAAGGGCATCTTTCGATTCTCGTCTCGGGCCGGCGCGCGGTGGAATTCGACAACGTGTCGCTCCAGCCTACGGGTCCGAACCTCGTGCGCGCTGGGCTGCGCAAGGATCTCGTGGACAGGCTGGCTGCTCTCCGCCCGGCGTTCATGCGCTTCCCCGGCGGGTGCATCGTCGAGGAGGGCGACTTCCAGCACTGGTACGACTGGCGGCGCACGGTGGGTCCGAAGGAGCGGCGCACCTGCATCTGGAACCGCTGGGGCAATGGCGCGGCGCCATACTGGGAGACCTTCGGCGTGGGCTACTACGAATACTTCCGTCTCTGCGAGGAGATCGGCGCTGAGCCACTGCCGATCTGCCTCGCCGGCCTCACCTGCCAGTTCCAGAAGCCGGTGCAGTTCGCGGCCGTCGAGGACATGGACTACTTCGCCCAGGTGATGCTCGACCTGGTGGAATTCGCCAATGGCGACGTAACGACCACCTGGGGCAAGGTGCGCGCCGACATGGGCCACCCCAAGCCGTTCAACCTAAAGATGATGGGCATCGGCAACGAGAACTGGGGTCCGGAGTTCTGGGAGCGAGTGGAGCCGATCTGCAGGATCGTGCGGGCCAGGCACCCCGAGATAAAGATCATCGGCAGCGTGGGCGCGGCACCGGCCGGCGAGACGTTCAAGTACGGATGGTCGCGCGCCACGAAGGAGCTAAACGACCTTATGGACGAGCACTACTACCAGTCGCCTGAGTGGTTCCTCGCCGGCGCGACGCGCTACGACTCGTACGACCGCGTGACGAAGCCGCTCGTCTATGCGGGCGAATATGCCTGCCACCACCGCGTTGGCAGAGACAAGCCCAACACGTTCTGGAGCGCGCTCTGCGAGGCGGCGATGATGACCGGCTTCGAGCGCAATTCGGACGTCGTGCGCATGGCGAGCTATGCGCCGCTCTTTGCGCGCGAAGGCCATGCGCAGTGGACGCCGAATCTCATCTGGTTCGACGGCGAGAAGAGCTACGGCACGCCCAACTACTACGTGCAGCAGCTCTTTTCCTGCAACCGCCCCACGCGGCATCTGCCATCGCGCGTGGAAGGGCCTGAGAAGCCGGGCGACTTCTTCACCGTCGTCGGTTTCGACGCGCCGCGCGGCGAATACATCGTGAAGTGCGTGAACGTCGCCGAGGCGCCGCGCGCCTGCATAGTCGACTTCGGTTCGCCGCTTGCCGCAGGCACGGCGAAGGTGCTAACACTCACCGGCGACAAGCTCGCCGTCAACGACCTATCCTCTCCCGAGCGGTGCGCGCCGAAGGAGACGACGCTCGCATTCCCGGCCGGCAACAGGCTTTCGTTCGAGCTGCCGCCGCTCTCGCTAACGGTCCTGCGCGTACCTGCCGGCCGCTAGCGCGCTCTGCGGGAAAATGGTTTAGGCGTAAATGGTGCAGCCATTCGCATGAAACGGATAAAAACTTTGCTCGCCGTCGCCATGGCGATTGCGGTCGTGTATGGCCTTGCCGCGGAAATGACCTCCGCAGAGGCTGCGAAGCCGCTTCGCGTCGGCGTGTTCGTGGATGTGGGCGCGCGTGGATCTATATTCGTCTTCTCACAGCTGGCGACGCTTTCGCCCGACTGCACTGCTGTGTATCTAGACGGCGCGGCAGTGCGTGCCGGTGGGCTATCGGGTGTGGACGTGCTCCTAATGTCCGGCGGCTCAAGCGTGGACATCTCCGCTTCGCTCGGCGAGGACGGCCGCGCGGCTCTTGAGCGCTACATCCGAGAAGGCGGCGCATATCTTGGCTCGTGCGCCGGCGCTCTTCTGATGATGGAGACGGAAAAGTACAAGGGCCTCGGCATAGTTCCGTTCCGCCGCGTGGAGGCTCCTCCGCGCGGCGGCGCGACTATGCGCACCGTGTGGGCGAAATGTGCGAATGAGATGGCCGGCATCACGCCCGGCTATCACACCACCACCTACCACCGCGGACCAGTGATGACGCCGTGCGAAGGCCATCCACGCCTCGGAGACTTCACCGTGATGGCCCGCTTCGGCGGCAACGTGCTCACCACCAAGATTGATCCGGACTGTCCGTCGATGGGAGGATACGCCTCCTGCGTGGCCGGCACCTATGGGCGAGGACGCGTATGGGTGTTCTCCGACCATCCAGAGGCGAATCTGAGCAACATGTATCTTGTCGTCGGAGGCATCCGGTATCTTACGGGACGCAAGATCGTCTTCAAGCGGCGCGCCAGACGACAGGGACAGCTTTCCGTAGGATGGTACTCTCCTGCGTCCCCTGGCGTGGAGGGCGCGGCGTTCGCAATGGAACTTCTGAAAGACGATGTGCTGGACGTGCAGAAGACCGACGTGGCCTCGCCGTTCGCAATGGACGCCGTGGTGGTGTGCGACTCGCCCGACGCGGCTCGGCTCAAGAATCTCGCAAAGCCTGAAAGCCTGCGCGCAGCCGAGCGTTATCTCGCTGCAGGCGGACATGTGGTGGCATGGGGACGCGGAGCAGACGTGCTGTCGTCTCTTGGCGGGAAGTCAGGATTTCATCGCGTGGAAGGACCATCCGCCGCGCACGATGCGCTGCGCGCGCTTCACGCGCTTCCGCTTCCACAGCCGTCCACTCCAGCCGCCGCGCTTCCGCGCCGGCCAGGCGCCGTGCGCACCGGCTTTCTGCTTGGCAATGGATCCAACGGCGCGTGCCTATTCCGGCTGCTGCGCCTCGTCGCCGAGTCTCCCGACTACGACGTGAAGTTCCTGCTAGGCGGCGACGTCGCCGCAGGCGCGCTGAAGGATATTGATCTGCTGATCGTTCCTGGAGGGTGGTCGCAGGACCAATTCAAGGAGCTTGGCGCGGCCGGGCGCACCAACGTCGTCTCGTGGATCCGCGGCGGCGGCGCGTACTACGGTACCTGCGCGGGCGCATACCTTGTGGGACAGTCGAAGGGGAAGATCGAATACATGGGCGTCATCCCATATCGCCCGCAGACGTGTCCATACCGCGGCAATACCACCGACATGCGTTGCGCATTCACCGCGCGCGGACAGGAGCTTCTCGGCCTCGACGATAAGACGTTCTCCACGCTCTACTGGGGCGGTCCAGTGATGGAGCCAGCGCCTGAGACGGCACTGCCTGATTCTGATCTGCAGACGCTCGCCGTGTACGACTGCCAGAACGTGTACTCGTTCTCCACGAACACCTTGCCCGCGATGGCCGGACGCGCGGCGGCGATCGGCGGCCGCCTCGGGAAGGGTCGCCTCGTTGCCATGGCGCCGCATCCAGAATACCAGCCGCGTTCGCGCTTCGTCGTTCGCGCGGTGATGCGGTATCTCACTGGGAAGGACATAACCGTGAGACCGTTCACGCATGCGCGCGGCAACATTGCGGTGGGATTCTGGTGCGGCAGCTTCGCGAGGCGAGAGACAGGCGATCTAGCGGTGGCGCTCATGGGAATGCCCCACATCGACTTGAAGGATGTTTCTGCCTCGGCGATGTACGACGGAGTGCTGGACCATCTTGACGTCGTGGTGCTGCCGTCTCCCGGAAAGTCCTCGTGCGCGGCTCTCGCGCCGTTCGCTTCGCGCGGCGTGATGGTCTACGCCTGCGCGCGCACAAAGGCGGCGCGTGCCGCGCTACGCGTGCTGCCCGCCGAAAGAGTGAAGGTGTTCGCCGACGAGAAGGAGCTAGCCGCCGCAATCGGCAACCTTCCACGTGTCTGCGCCCACTAAAAACCTAACCCCCTAACCACGAATCACGAACCACGAACCACGAGCCACGAACCACGAACCACGAAATGTGACGGGTGGGGGCGCGCGGAGGGCGCGCGCGGCGCGCGCGGATTGCGGCATCCTGGAAGCTGATGAATAGAGAGTTTTTCTGTTAAGGCGATAAATGACGAGAATTCTGATATTCTCGCCATTTTTATTTATTTTTGCCAACTGAATGAAAAGGGAGTGAAAATTTTTTGCATTTTTTTGTCAATTCGGCTTGACTTGTGGTGGGGGAAAGTGTACGATGGTGTCCACAGATGTCCGAACTAGGCCAACAGAGTCTCGATAAGAGGAACGAAGCACCCATCGCTTTGATGGGGCGCTATGTTCGTCCTTTCGACCAGAAGAAGCGCTTGACGATTCCTAGCGTTTGGCGTGACGCTCTGGGCCCTGACAGCGTGTATGTGTTGCCTGATCCGAAGAACCGGAGTCTTCAGCTGCTCCCGAAAGGGATGCTGGAGTCGCGATTGGCGGAGCTGCAAAAGCAGCCGATCTCCGATGCCAAGATCAACGCGATGCTAGACGCGATAGGGGCGGCTTCTGAACTGGTGGAGTTCGACGTCCAGGGGCGCATACGCATTAAGGACGAACTTCTTGCGTATGCGCACCTGGACGTGAAGGGATCCGTGGAGTTCAGGGGTTCGGTGCGAATGGTCACGATCTGGCCGGCCGCGGAGAAGTCCGAAGACGACATGGAGACACGGGTGGAGAGAATGGGCGACGCGATGGCGGCCCTGGGGCTGTAGGGAGGACGAGAATGCACATTCCTGTTCTTCTGAATGCAACGGTGGATGCTCTCGCGGTGAAGCCCGGAGGCGTGTACATCGACGGGACGCTGGGGCGGGCCGGCCACGCGCGGGAGATCCTCGCGCGCGCGGGAGCCGGCTCGACCCTGGTGGGAATAGACCGCGACGAGCAGGCGCTCGAGGAGAGCGCTGAGGTGCTGAAGGCGTTTCCCGAGGCTAGGATCGAGACGGTGCATGGGCGGCATGGTGACATGGCTGAGATAGCGAGGGAGAAGGGGATAGGTGAGGTAGATGGGATTCTGCTTGATCTGGGCGTTTCGAGTCCTCAGCTGGATGAGCCCGAGCGCGGGTTCAGCTTCCAGGGAGATGGACCTCTGGACATGCGGATGGACAGGTCGCGCGGGCTGACGGCGGCCGACATCCTGGCGACGGGCGACGAGGCCTCGCTTGCGGAGATGTTCCGCACGCTTGGCGAGGAGCCCCAGGCGCGGCGCGTGGCGCGCGCGATCGTGCGGGCTCGGGCGGAGCGTACGATCGCCACCACGGCGCAGCTCGCCGAACTGGTGGAGCGGACAATTGGGCGCCATGGGGCGCACCATCCCGCCACGCGCGTCTTCCAGGCGCTGCGCATGGCGGTGAACGACGAGCTTGGCGAACTGGAGCGCGCGCTTGACGGGGCTCTGCCTCTTCTGCGCGCCGGCGGAAGGATAGCGGTGATATCCTTTGAAAGCATCACCGACCGCGTGGTGAAGCGTTTCTTCGCGGACCACGCCGGGAAGACGGTTTCGCTTCAGCAGGGCGGCACGAGATGGGAGGGAAGACTCCCGCGCGTGCGCCTGGTGACGCGGCACGCCGTGAAGGCGGACGAAGAGGAGCGGGGTATGAATCCGCGCGCGCGCAGTGCCAGGCTGCGCGCCGCAGAAAGGGTGTGAGCATGAGAAGAAACAGAAAGATCAAGAGGCACGCTACGTGGACGACGGGCTCGATGGCCGTCGCAACGCTCATTGTCTGCATGCTGCTGATGATGCTGGTGTACTGGCTCTTCGATTCTCGCTGCTCGGCGATCCAGCGCGAGATCGGAAAGGCCGAGAAGGTGCTGGCCGCGCTCGAGGCGGACTGTGTGCGCGAGACGGCGCGCTGGGACGAGATGAAGACTCCCGAGAAGCTGGCGGAGTGCCTCACCCGCTTTGGCCTTGAGATGAAGACCCAGCGCCAGGACCAGATTGTGCGCATGAACCGCGACGGCCGCCCAGCGCCCAACCAGATTGCAGTGACTCGAGCGCGCATGCGCGCACGCGGCGTGGAGAACATGGCCTCCTACAAGACGACAGGCGCACGCGCAGCGTCGTCGCAGCGTACAGTCGCAAAGCCGCGAGGCACACGTCGTTGACGGCGTCGGCCAGAAGGGGGCAGACGTGAAGTTCACTGGCTGGAGAGAAAAGGTGCGCTTCTGCGTGCCGCCTTTCTGCATGTGCGTTGGAGCAGCCGCGATCGCCGTGCGACTGGTGTTTCTGCATCTGGATCTTGTGGACAAGAAGCCAACCACGCCAAAGTACGATTTCACGCGCAAGGTGCAGGGCCACCGCGGCACCATATTCTCGTCTGAGGGAACGGCGCTCGCGAAGACCACGAACCTCTGGGAGTACCGCGTCGATCCTGTAGTGGCGGCGAGAGATCCGATTCATCCCGACAAGCCGGCCGACTCCGCCAAGAGGATGGAGAACATAAAGACGGTCGCCGAGCTGCTAGGCCTTCCGCTCGCGAAGGTGATGGACGCCTATGCCGTGCAGAACTCGCGTTTCGTTGCACTTGCCGTCTCCGACGACACCGCCGCGCATTCAGAGCTTGCCAATCCCAAGCGCGGCTTCAGGGAGCTGTCCATCACCGAGAAGCAGGCGCGCCTCTATCCCCAGGGCCGCCGCCTATCGCACGTCATCGGCTTCGTGAGCAAGGATCCCACCAACTCAGTTGGCGGAGCCGGCGTGGAGCTAAAGTACGAGAACTATCTCAAGGGAACGCCCGGCATGGTGCATGGCGCGAAGGACGCCGCAGGCAGGGAGGATCGCAGCCGTCGCGACCTAGACATCGACGCGAAGCCCGGCTGCGACGTGTATCTCACCATCAACAACATCGTCCAGTACGAGACCGAAAAGGCCCTGAAGGAGGGCCTGGCCGAACACCGAGCTGAACGGGCCTGGGCCATTGTCCTGTCCGTGAAGACAGGCGCCGTTCTTGCAATGGCGAATCTTCCCGACTACGAGCCGGAACGCTTCAACAAGTACTCGGCCGACCTGAAGATAAACCGCGCCATATCCGAGATATACGAGCCAGGCAGCGTGATGAAGACGATAACCGCGTGCGCGGTGATCAACGAGGGGCGCGTGAACCCCGAGACGATGATAAACACCGCGAAAAACGACCCCAACTACTATCGCCTGCCTGGCGACGCAGGGCACAAGTGGGAAGAGCGCATGAGCGTGCGCGAGGCGCTTGTGCATTCGTCCAACATCGTCTTCGGAAAGCTCGGATACGATCTGGGGCCCAAGAAGCTGTACGAATACATGACGAGGTTCGGTCTCGGCCGCAAGACAGGCATCCAGCTGCCGGGCGAGGAGATAGGCCTCATACCCCAGCCGGGCAGCTGGGACAAGGTGAAGTGGTCACGCGCGCCGATCGGCCAGGGCGTGGCGGTGACGGCCATACAGCTGGCGTCGGCCTACGCTGCGATCGGCAACGACGGCGTGCTGCTCAGGCCGTACATCGTCGAGAAGGTCGTGCAGGCGGACGGCACCGAGGTGTACTCCCACAAGAGGGAGGTGGTGGGAACTCCGGTGTCGCCCGAGACGGCGCGCATGGTGCGCGCGATGATGACCGGCGTCGCCAAGAAGGGCGGCACCGCGAAGCGTGCGGCCGTGCCGGGATACTCGGTGGCCGGCAAGACCGGCACAGCGCAGATGAAGGAGGGGCGCGGCTATTCCTCGACGAACTACAACGCCACGTTCATCGGCATAGTGCCCGCAACGCGTCCCGAGATCGTGGTGCTCGTTACGTTCCAGAAGCCATGCTACTGCCGCAGCAAGTCGGCCTCCGAGACCCTGGGCGTGCCCGTGTTCAACCACCAGGGCGGAATATGCGCCGCGCCGACCTTCAGGAAGATCGCCGAGATCGTGCTGCGCTATCTCGAGATCGAGCCGGACATCCCCGACGAGATACCCGAGGAGGACGACACATGAGGGTATTTGGAATCACGGGCACCAACGGGAAGACCACTACGGCGTGGATTCTGCGCGAGTTCCTCGGCGGAGGCGGACTCGTCACCACGGTGGAGGTGGACACAGGCTCAAGGCGCTTCTCCTCTGGCTACACCACTCCTCCTCTCAAGGCGCTCAAGGAGATATTCGCCGAGATGGAGGCGAACGGCCTCGCCGACTGCGTGATGGAGGTGTCGAGCCACGCCATACACCAGCGCCGCACCGGCGACACCGTGTTCGCAGGCTGCGCGTTCACGAACCTCACCGAGGACCATCTCGACTACCACAAGACGATGGAGGCGTACTTCCAGGCGAAGGCAGATCTCTTCCGCCGTCTCGCCGAGACCAATCCCGGCGCGCCAGCCGCTGTGTGCGTGGACGGCGAGTACGGGCGGCGCCTCGCGGGCATGTGCCGTTCCTTGCCGCTGAAGACGATCGCGTGCGGGCTCACAGTGCCCGGCGGAATCGAGGGAGCCCAAGACGCGGAGGGCGACCTTCGCGAATTCGTGAAGGCGAAGTGCCCGCTCGTTGGCGCGTACAATGTGCAGAACGTGCTGCTCGCCGCGGCGCTTGCAGAGGGAGCGGGCGTTACGCGCGCAGAGGTGCGCGCCGCGGTGCCGCGCCTCACGCCGCGCTGGGGGCGCCTCGAGCGCGTCGTCACGCGAAGCGCGGCCGAGGTGTTCGTGGACTTCGCTCACACCGACGACGCGCTCGCGAACGTGCTTTCAACCGTGAGGGAGTTCGCGAGGGGACGCGTGTGGGCCGTGTTCGGGGCGGGCGGCGACCGCGACACGCGGAAGCGTCCGCTCATGGGCGCCGCCGCAGCGCGCTTTGCGGACCGTCTTGTGGTGACGAGCGACAATCCCCGCAGCGAGGATCCGCTCGCCATCATCGACCAGATCGTGGCAGGCATTCCCCCCGGCTCCGACGTCGCCGTTGTGCCCGATCGCGCGAAGGCGATCCACTACGCTCTCGCCAACGCCTCGGCGGGCGACGTGGTGGTGGTGTGCGGCAAGGGGCACGAGACAACGCAGACCATAGGCTCGCAGGTGCTTCCGTTCGACGACCGCGAAGTCTGCCGCGGATGGACTCCGTGATCCGCGCGTGCTTGCTGCCTTCATGCGGCGCTTGCAAGCGACTGTGGAATGTAGTATAATCGGCGCCATGAAGAAATGCATGCTACTGGCGGCGTCGGCCATCGTTTCGGCGCAACTCTTCGCGGCGGCTACTGCCGCAAAAGACGGAAATGGAATTGTCACGCTCTCGAACGGCCGCGCGCAGGTTTCGTTCGACGTGGCGAAGGGAACGTTCACGATAAAGGACGCCGAGGGTGGCGTGCGCCTTGCGAACGCCGGAGTTGGCGCGACGTGCGTGAAGCGCGGCGCGGTATTCTCGGCGAAGACCGACGAGGTGAACGACGCGTTCGGCCATGGCGTGAGAATCACGTTCACGGTGGACGACGATTCCGCCGGCGCGCGTTGGGGATTCCGCTATGCCGGTTACCAGCATCCCCACAGCCAGGGCGCTTGGAAGAGGGTGTACACTTACACTCTGCACGACGACTCGCCCGCGCTCATTGCGTCCTTCGGCGTTGACACGCCAGTGTGGTACCGCCGCCGCCTTATGGATGCCACCGTGATGCGCGGCGGCGAATGGCTCGGGAGAAAGGGCACCCAGATCGTTTCCGACGTCGTGACGATCAACAGCGCGGCGGGCGCGGAGCCGGTGCACCTCGTTCCCGGCTTGACGCGCTGCAGCGCCAACGGCGTAGTCGTCACTGGTCTTGTGGGCGGCAGACGCCGCACGCTCGTCGCGGGCGGCCTCCAGTACGACGCCTACGGCAAGTTCGCCGAGATGGTGGACGGCGCGCTCACTCTCTACGCCGCCGACGAGGTTGGCGTGCTGGTGGAGCCGGGTCAGAACGTGCGCTTCGAGCGCGACACGTTTTACATAGACGCCGTGACCGACGATCCCTTCGTCTCCGCCGAGGCGTACGGGCGCGCCATGCGCAAGGCAAACGGCGCCGATCCCAACGTCTACGACTTTCCGCTTCTCTGCGGTTGGGCCGTGGGCGCCCTGAGCAAGCTCGGCAACATCAACAACGCCCCTGCGCTCGTGAAGGAGCTCGACATGGCGTGCGAGAAGGGCTTCACGAAATACTCGAAGGTCGGCGTGCGCCTCGAGCCCGACTACTACTGCTACGGCGACAACGGCAACACCGAGCAGGGCTGGTACGACGACGCACACTGGGCCAAGTACGGGCATCTCCGCCAGCCATACGAGACTTTCGCAAAGTGGTGCGCCGCCATCCACGAGCGCCATGGCATTCCATACACGTACTTCCAGGTGGGAATGCCCAGCGACGACTTCGCGATTGCGCATAGGGACTGGATGATCTTCAACTCGACAAATCTCATCGAGCGCAAGCACATGCACCATCGTCCATACGTGACATACGACATGTCCGACAAGGGCATGGCCGACCACATGCTCGCGATGTGGAAGCGCCTGCGCAAAGACGGCATGGAGGGCATCAAGTTCGACTACCCCGAGACGGGCTATAATCCGCAGGGCGGATTCGACGATATCCACGCTAGCGCGACGCAGGTCTATCGCCGCTACTTCGCGATAGCGCGCGAGGGACTCGGCAAGGCCGCCTATCTCGACGAGCGCAACCTCGGCGAGTGCGGCCGCCCCTGCCTCGACGCGACTGCCGGCATCGTCGACACGCAGCGCACGTGGAGCGACTCGAACAAATTCGATCCGCGCATGATCACGACGGATGGCCTTCGCTGGTTCAAGATGCGCACCGTATTCAACTACTATCCAGATTCGAAGGCCATACACGGACTGCTCGAAGGCGTGCGCCGCTCGATGCTCACCACGGTGTATCTCACAAGCGGACGCATCGAGCTCGCCACGAGTTTCCGCCTCTTCACGCCCGAAATGACGCACGATCTCTCGCGCCTCTATCCCGAGTACCGCGAACCGTTCGCGGCGCGTCCCATCGACGCATTCAAGAAGGGGATGGTCAATCCGTCTGTGTATGACCTCGAGCTCGCCCCGACTTGGCATCAGGTGATGCTGTTCAATCCTGAGAAGAAGCGCGCCACGGTGAAGGCGGCGCTGTGCGGCGACCGTGCGACGGACGGCGCGCTCGGACTCGATCCGGCGGCGAAGTGGCGCGTCCACTCGTTCTGGGATGACGTCTACCTTGGCATCCTCGGCGCGAAGGACGCGATCGAGATCGAGATGAACGGCCTCGAGTGCGAGATGTTCCGTGTGACTAAGGCCGAGGATCATCCGCAGGTCGTATCCACCACGCGCCATGTGCTGCAGGGGTGGATGGACGTGGCGGACGAGAAGTGGAACGCCGCCGAGCGCACGCTTTCCGGCACTGCTAGGCACATCGCGGGCGGCACGACTGAGAGCGTGGTAGTGGCGGCTGACACTGCGGACGGCAAGGTGTTTCCGCTAGTCAAGGCGGAGGTGTCGCCCGAAGACGTCGCTGCCGGCGTGAAGGTCTCGGCGATTGAGACGAACGGCACTGTGCGCGTTGCGCTCATGGTGCCGCAGGCGCGCGACGTCAAGTGGCGCGTCGTGTTTGGCGAATTGGTAGGTCCCGCTCGCCGAGCGGGCCGCAAGGTGGGGCGAGCCGTCCTCGGCGAGCCGCCGCGCCTCTCGCGTCCGATTCCCCGCGAATACCTGCCGCACGATCCAGGCCCTGTGCCGCCCGCGCCGAAGGTGCGCATCGAGACGCTGAAGCCCACGAAGCAGAAGTCAGGATGGGGCGGCGGCATTCGCCTTGGGCAGGGGTATGACGGCGCGATCCAGATCCAGAACCGCGCGTACAGGGGCGGCATGGCGATACACGGGCCGGGATGGGCGGTGTTCGCGCGCAAGCCCGAGTGGAAGCGCGTTGTGGCGATAGTGGGCATCGACGAGAGCCAGCGAGTTCAGGACCAGTCGAGCGTCGTCTTCAAGATCGTGGGCGTGGCGAAGAACGGGAAGAAGGAGACTGAACTTGCAACGTCGCCGCACATGATGTTCGGAGGAACGGAGCGGTGGCATTTCAACGTGGCGCTGCCTGACGACGTGGCGGCGGTGAAGTTCGTTGTGACGGACGGTGGCGATGGCGACAAGTCGGACCACGGCGACTGGGCCGAGTGCGGATTTCTGTGATGTGGATTCTTCTTTGACGCCGACTTCGAGAGAGCAGGCATGATGACAAATCTGACTTTGGTGGTGTCACTCGTCCTTGGCGCGCAGCAGCTGCAGTGCGGCGGATCAGACATCGGCAGGACTGTGCGCGACAGCCTCTTCAACGAGGTGGTGCGCCAGGACCGCGCGGCGGACGCCGCATGGATCGCGTGCGACACCAGGGATAAGCTCGCAGCGCGGCAGCGCGAAGTGCGCGAGAGGACGATCGCGGCGATGGGCGGTTTCCCAGAGAAGACACCGCTCAACGCGCGCATCACGGGACGGGTAAAGAAGCCAGGATATGTGATCGAGAAGGTGGTCTTCGAGAGCCGCCCGAACTTCTACGTGACGGCGCATCTGTTCCTGCCGGACGATCCGAAGTACAAGCCGCCGTATGCCGGCGTAGTGTCGCCGTGCGGACACTCCGCCGCAGGAAAGAACGCGCCGTGGTACCAGCGCGTGGGCGTGACAGGCGCGATGCACGGGCTCGCCACGCTCGTGGTCGATCCTATAGACCAGGGGGAGAGGCGTCAGCATCCGAAGTGTCCGATCTCCTGCGGTGGGCACAACAGCATCGGGTGGCGGGCGAACCTTCTTGGATGGAACACGGCGCAGTTCCGCGTGTGGGACGGAATACGCGCCTACGACTATCTCGCCTCGCGTCCCGAAGTGGACGCCTCAAAGATTGGCGTCACGGGCCTTTCAGGCGGCGGCACGCTGTCGTCATACCTCAATGCGCTCGACGTGCGGTACGCATCCGGCGCGCCCGCCGGGTTCCTCTCCACGATCCGCGACGTGTACGCGAAGATCGGCGGGCAGGACGCGGAGC